>JAOZRQ010000925.1 GCA_029940115.1 Desulfobacterales bacterium | reverse complement strand
CCAAATCCGGCGGGGATGGCGGTTCGGATTTGTCAATCCGAACCGAGCGTGGGGTGAGGTCGACGGAATACTTACTTAGGCGGAACTACAAACTGAAGAAAATCAGGAGGAGGACGATTTTGCCATCGTTTGTGATCCATTCCATTGTCGGCATGGCCGCGGGAAAGGCTTATGCGGAAAAGATGCCCGGGTTCTTACCATCCCCATATCAAGGCAACAGACCCGACCAGCCAGCAATAGGGGGAGAAAAGATGCAACTGGCCCTTTTTCACGATATAGACCAGCATCGCCAGCGCGCCGTATCCGACCACGCCCGCGGTGACCGCGCCAATGCAGATGACCATGTTGACGCTGGGGGCGGACACATCTGACAGCGCAAGCACCGCCGCGCCGAGTATGGCGGGGATGGAGAGGAGAAATGAATAGCGGGCCGCTGTCTCCCGGCTTAGTCCCAGCAACAGGCCCACGGCAATGGTTGTGCCGGACCGGGATATGCCCGGGGTGATGGCAAGCCCCTGGGCCACACCGATGACCAACGCGTTTCGGATGGAGAAGCCGGACATGTCTCTTCCGGCCGCTTCCGCCCATCGGGTGAGCCAGAGCAGGAAACCGGTCACCATCAATGCGCATCCCACAATGAATATGGAGGAGAAGAGCCGGTCTGCGATCTTGCTGAACAGCATCCCGATCAAACCGGTGGGGAGTGAACCGATGATGATGAGCAGAGCCAGTCTCAGATCAGGGTCTTCCCAAGCATGCAAAGGTGACACCCGCCTTTTGAGAAGATCTCTGACAAAATTGGACAGGGAGAGGATGATCGCCCAGATGTCCTTCCGAAAATAGATGATCACCGCGAACAATGTCCCCACATGCACACTGATGTCAAAGAACATCTCCGGCTCGTTGAGTCCGAAGAGACGCTGGCAAAGCACGAGATGTCCCGAACTGCTGATGGGCAGAAACTCGGTGAGTCCCTGAATGATGCCCAATATGATTGCCTGAACAGGGTTCATTTTGTGGTCCTAATGATTGGATTGGAGTTTCTTTGGGGCACAAGCAAAATCCTTGAAAACTTTTGGCCGGGTACTTACCTCATCCGCTCTGTACGCTGACTTTTTTCACTTTTGTCCTTAGCCAATTTACCCGATTCTGAACCGATGTCAATATTTTTTACTGATTATAACGGATTTAGGGGAGCCTTAAACGTGAACGTGCACGTGAACGTGCACATGAACGTGAACGTGAACGAATGTTCACGTCAGGATTCAAGTTCAAGTTCAAG
>JAOZRQ010000545.1 GCA_029940115.1 Desulfobacterales bacterium | reverse complement strand
CGGTCTTCCCGGTCTTCCTGCGGGAGAGGATGGCCGTGCTCATGGAAATCCTTCGCCTGATCCTGTCAATCCAGTTCAGGAAGTACGTCAGCTCCCTCTTCCTGCCGGTGAGCAGTTCGGGATTGCCGATTCTCTCCTCAAGCGAGATTCGCATGTTGTTCCTCCTTTTTTGTGCGCCAACGTCTCAAATCCCAATTGTCTTCTTCGGCGCCTTGAGCCACCGCTGATCGGAACTCGAGGCGATTCCTTGCTCTTTCAGATATTCGAGGGTGTTTTTGTGGAACCCGTTCACGGAAAAGACAAACAGCACGGATTTGCCGATGTTTTCAAGCTTTTTCAGTTCTCCGGCCTTTTTCACAAACTCCCGCGCCTCCCTCACGGAAAACTTGGATTTCCGATTCTTCACCTCCCCGATCAGGGAGTAGTCCTTTTTGTCGGCCGCGACGGCGAGGATGTCAATCTGAATGTCCCTCTTGTGGCAAAGAAATTTCAATTCTCCGACACGTCCGATAAAGTGGGACGGATCACCCACACGTTCTTTGATGGCAAATTCAATGCCTTTTCAGATTCCAGTGATGATTCTCTTTCGGCTTAAACAAATTTTCCATGTTTGTCCCCATGATTCCTCATTATTCGGTCAATGGAGGCGGACTTTTGTTAATTCCAACTCCTCATAAATTTACAGAAAAGGCCAAAAAAAAAATTCAGCGCGCCTCAGTGTGATTTTTGGCATTATGAGGGCGGCAGAGATTTTTGGGCCTTCACCCATTGGGTGATTCGACAAAAAACATTTTCCCGACAAAAGTCAAAATTTTTGTGGACTTGCCATCACTTCGCCGGCACTCGGCCCCATAAGCATCCAGCCGCTGATCAAGCCATGAAATCAGGCGGCTCAGACTAAGTTGCGACTCAGTTGCACAAAAATCAAACTTGTCAGTAACCATCAAAATAAGTCAGAACAGGCCGGATGTCAAGCAGGAAGCAGAAAACAGAGAAAGCAGAAAGGTGTCAGACAGCTTTTTTGGGATCAGAGGATTTACAGTTGACAAGGAAAAAGTTTTATGTATAATTAAAACTTTTGAGCAATATATGGATTGTTTTGCATATACAACAAACAATTTCTCTGGTTAGGGGAAACGGTCAGCGGTGAGCGGATTTGCTTAGGAAAATCCGCTCGCCGCTGACCCCAACCGCACAGGGCATCGGAACATGAACAGGGATTACATCAGACGTGAGCAGTATTTGGACAAGATTTCGCCATACATTGACAAGGATGTCATCAAGGTGATCACGGGGCAGCGGCGTGTCGGGAAGAGTTGCCTGCTTTTTCAGATCATGGATATCATCAGGTCCCGGAATCCGGATGTCCGGATGGTGTATGTCAACAAGGAGCTTCACGAATTTTGCGACATCAAAACCGACAGGGACTTGGTGGCCCATGTGAATGAAAAGGTTGACCCGGAAGGCCGGGCCTCTCTTTTCATTGATGAGATCCAGGAGATTGACGCCTTTGAAAGGGGGATCCGGAGCCTTCATGCGGAAGGGCGGTTTGACATCTACTGCACCGGAAGCAATGCGAACATGCTGTCAGGCGAGCTGGCGACATTGTTGGGCGGGCGGTATGTTGAGATCAGGGTGTTCGGCCTGTCCTGGCCGGAGTTCCTCCGCTTTCATGAGCTGGCGGACTCCCCGGACGCCTTTCTGAAATATCTCAGGTATGGCGGTCTTCCTTGGCTGAGGCATCTTCCCCTTGAGGATGACGTGGTCTATGAATATCTGATGAACATATACCACACGATTCTCTTCAAGGATGTCGTGTCCCGCCATCGGATACGGCATGTCGCCTTCTTGGAGCGTCTGGTCGAATTTCTGGCGGACAACACCGGCAACCTTGTCTCCGCCAAAAAGATAAGCGACTTTCTGAAGTCACAGAACATGAGGATGTCTCCCAACATCGTCCTGAACTACCTCTCCCATCTCACGGCCGCCTTTTTTGTGTTCAAGGCCCGGCGGTCAGACATCACCGGGAAGAAGATTTTCGAGATCGGGGAGAAATACTATTTTGAGGACCTCGGCCTGCGGCATGCGATCATCGGCTACAGTCACCGGGATATCGGGAAGATACTGGAAAATGTCGTATTCATCCATCTGGCGGGTGCCGGATACCGTGTGACCGTGGGGAGGCTGAATGCGAGGGAGGTGGATTTTGTCTGCGACAGGCGGGGCAGACGGCTGTATGTGCAGGTGGCGTACCTGATTCCGGATGAGAGGGCCCATGAGCGGGAGTTCGGCAACCTTCTGACCATACCGGACAACCATCCCAAGTTCGTCGTGTCCATGGACGAGGTGCCTGACGGGGAGAGCTTCAGAGGCATAGAACATGTTCATGTCAGGACTTTTCTGAGACGGCATCCCAATTATTGATGGCATGCTCCACATCAACATCTGTCCCAGTTCGGTCAATGCCTTTTGTTGACGATCCAGTTTCTGTAGAAAGGGGACGATCAGTTGCCAGTGTGGTCTTTCCCAGACCGCCCAGACCATGAATCAGAATCAGCCTTTTAGATCTGCCGATTGAGGACCATCTGAAATGACTTTTTTCAAATTCAAGTTTGATTTTGAGGTGGGGAACCTCATCAAAAGCCCCTGCAAAAATTGTGACAAACGGAAAGACTTTCCCAAGTGTGTTGATGATTGTGAGTCCTTGGACAAAATACAGACGCTTCTCGCCCAAGGCAGATCCTGTTCAAAATCTTTTGACCCGACGGGTTGACCATGAAGCATTCAAAGCAGTCCTGCACTTATGAAATGGCAGAAGCGGAGGGGAGGCTGTGGATTCATTTCAGCGGCAGGATGGACATTGAAACCTCGGCTCCCTTGGTCAAGGAGATTCATGCCCTGATCCGGCAAAAATCCCCTTTTTCTGTGACAGCGAACTTGGGGAATGTCACCTATTTTGATGATTTCGGTGCGGTTGCCCTTTGGGAGATCAGGCAGATGGTGGCCCAAAAGGGGGATTTCAACATCCTCAACCCGGGAGCCAAGGCAGAGGAGATTCTCTCCCAGGTCCATGCTGACTTGGGTCCCCCTTCCGAACCGCTCAGAAGGCGAAGAGTGGTCGAGATGCTTGTCCGTCTCGGGGAGACGGCCATGAACGAGGCGTCAAGCATGAAATTTGTGATTTCCTTTGCCGGATCGCTTTTCCTTTCCCTGATCCACGTCTGTCTCCATCCCGGGGACCTGCGCGGGGAGGAGACGCTCAGTGCCATGGAAAAGACGGGTGTGGACGCGCTTCCCATTGTCGCGATGATCAGTTTTCTGCTGGGCCTCATCATGGCCTTCATGTCATCCATCCAGTTTCAGCAGTTCGGTGCCGGCATTTATGTGGCCTCTTTGGTGGCCTTTGCCATGGTTTCGGAACTCGGCCCGATCATGACGGCCATCGTGGTCGCGGGGCGGTCCGGGTCCGCGTTTGCCGCGGAGATCGGAACCATGAAAATTTCAGAGGAGATTGACGCGCTTTTCACCATGGGATTTGATCCGATTCTGTTTCTCGCCGTGCCGAGACTGGTCGCGTCGGTGGTCGTGGTCCCCTTTCTGGCCCTCTTTTCAAACCTCTTTGCCATTTCAGGCGGATTGGTCGTGGGCGTCTTCATGCTGAACCTGACCCCGAGCACCTATATCAAAGAGACCCTCTCGGTGCTGACCCTGACGGAAGTCTTATGGGGAATGGGGAAAAGCGCGATATTCGCGGGGCTGATCGCCTGGATCGCTTGTCTCAGAGGATTTCAGGCCAGAGGGGGCGCTTCCGCAGTGGGAAGTGCGGCAACCTCCGCGGTGGTCAGCAGCATCTTTCTGATCATTCTCTTTGATTCGCTCCTTGCCGTGGCGCGGAGTTACTGGGGGTAAAATGGATGGGTCAGCAATTCATCGTCTCTGGTTCTAACGGTTTTTGTGGTTTCCGTCATCTGCCCGGAATGACAGGTTTGTGTCGGATTTGGGGCATGGGGGGATTGACACACACGATGCTCTGACATGACATCGGATTTCAGGATTCAACGGACAAAAATCCGTTTCATCCTCCAATCCGTTGTCATGTCTCCCACACAACATGGCAACAACAATTTTCGTGTATTTCGTGGTTAAAAACATGGAACCGGGGACAAAAGTTGTCTGCCAAAAACTGTTGGATTTGGGCATGGGGGGATTGAGCCGGCACCCTGAAAGCTTGCGTTGGATTTGGAGCCGGGGATTGATTTTGGGACGACGGGATTTGAGGCCCCTTCTTGTAAACCATCCTTGTAGTTCACAATGGACAAGCCGGCATCCTGAAAGCGACATTCTTTTTGACATTCCAAGTTTTCCCTGATGCTGAATGGAATGAGACGCAAGAAGGGCTACTCAGTTCATTGAGGTTGAAGGGCATTGAGTCTCAAATTGTGGAGGTTGAAAGGCAATGAGGCCGCCCTTCTTGCACTCCCTTTTGTTGAGCTCTCTCACACTTGAGCCGGCACCCTGAAAGCTTGCGCTGGATTTGGAGCCGGGGATTGATTTTGGGACGACGGGAT
>JAOZRQ010000090.1 GCA_029940115.1 Desulfobacterales bacterium | reverse complement strand
AACTGCAAGTTTGGCACTCCGGACAGTCTTTTTGAAACCGGGGCCTCCGCCAAACGGCAAGTTTGGCACTCCGGACAATCTTTTTGAAGCCGGGGCCTCCGCCAAACTGCAAGTTTGGCACTCCGGACAATCTTCTTGAAACCGGGGCCTCCGCCAAACTGCAAGTTTGGCACTCCGGACAATCTTTTTGTTGAAGGCTCTAGTCAGTCAGTTTCCATGATTCCATCCGGTTCTGAATGTCATCTATGCGTCTGCGTATGACATGACCCATGAAGAGTCCCGGAATGGCGACGACCAGCCCCATCTGGGTCGTGATGAGGGCTTCTGAGATGCCTGCGGCCAAGGCCCTTGTGTTTGCAGTTCCGAAGCGGGAGATGGCCTCGAAGGTCGAAATCATTCCGGTAACCGTTCCCAGCAACCCGAGGAGCGGCGCGACAGCGGCTAGGACAAAAATCGTCTGGACATGGCGTTCAAGGTCATCCTGGCGCTTCTGTATCAGGGCGTGCAGCAGTCTCTTGTCCGTTTCGGCCCAACCGGTCTTTCCGGCTTCGAATTCCTCGGTTATGGCATATCGTTCGCCTTTCTGCGAGACGGTTCCTCTCTGCTTTCGCCAGAAGGAAAGGACTCTCAGTTTCCGGATGATGAGAAACCACATCCAGACCGAAATCCCGAGCAGGGGATAGATGACATACCCGCCTTGGCTCAGATAATCGAGAGCGTCCTTTAACGGAGAACTGAGAATGGAGAACTGGGCGATTGAGAGATTCATGAGTTCTGATGCCTGCTTCTCAAGATCAAGGTGATGAATGAGGTGCCTTTCTCTTCCATGTCGGCCACAATCTTTTCCACGCGGCGGTCAAAAAAATGATGGGCGAGCATGACGGGAATCGCCACGGCAAGTCCCCCCTGTGTTGTGATGAGGGCTTCGGAAATGCCGGCGGACATCATCCGGGGATCGCTGGTTCCGAAGACGGTGATTCCCTGGAACGTATGGATCATCCCTGTCACGGTTCCCAAAAGCCCGATAAGCGGGGCAATCGCGGCCAGCACACTGAGGGTTGAGAGAAATCGCTCCAGACGCGGAAGCTCTTTCAGAACCGCCTCTTCCAGTGCATTTTCCAAAATATCCCGTGCCGCCCCGCAGTAGTCCAATCCGGTGTTCAACACATTGTAGGCAGGGATTTTCCTGTGTTTTCCGCACAGTTCCCGGCACGCCTGCCAGTTGCCCGCCAATGCCAGACGGCTCAGTCTGTCCATGATCCGGTCTGTCTTTGTCGGGATCCGGCCCAGGCAAATCATCCGCTCCACGGAAAGCAGCATCGCAAGCACGGCGATCAGCAGAATCGGCCATACCAGAATCCCGCCAGCTTCCAGCCATTCCTGAATCCTATGGTTCTGATCCGCCTGTTCGGCAATGACGCCGCCGGTCAGGTCAAGGGGAAGATGGTCGCTTTCTCCTGAAATGTATTCCTCAATGGCCCGCCGGATCGTCCAGCCCGGTCTGCCAGGAATCGCCGCCATTTTCTGCAATGTTCTGTCAAACCGGAGATAGCCGATCTCATCTCCCAGTTGGTAAACGGCTGTGAATTTTCCGACCCTGAGCAGGGTTCCGGATACTTCCTGTCCTTGGGCAGTGACAAATGTTCCGTTCTGTTTCCTGATTTCCCCGCCGGCTTCCATCTCCTCAAAAAGAATGTTCACCAGATTCTCAATGTCGTCCATGCCCGGAAATCTCGCCGTCTCCAGCAAAGGGGCAAGAAGGGCCTGTCTTGAAGGATTTTCAGGCGTTATCAGGCTTGAGCCGATGATCTCCATCACGTCTTTCGCGCTGGTCCGCAGGACTTGCTCAAGCGTCTGAATTTCCGCCTCCTCCGCCTCCAGTTCCTTTCGCAGCCTTTCCTCATTCTCAAGCATCTCCTCAAACCGGGCTTTTGATTCCTGAAAGGTATTCTCGCCTCGCTCCACCTCCTCTTTCAGGGATGACAACTCTTTTTTCAAACGGTTCCGCTCGTCTTGGATCATTTTCTGGGTCGTCTCAACATCCCGCCGAGTCGCCTGTATCTCCTGGTTCACCTGTGCGACAACATCCCGCCATGAGTTGGCCAAGGCATGGGGAGCCAGCATGAACAGCAGGACTATCAGCAGAAAGAAGCGCATGCCGCTTGTTCGTGGCGGCCTGAGAGATTCTTGGTTCCTGTTTTTCCTGATTATAAAGCCTGTTGGGGAACCCCGCCCGTGCCGGTGTCCGACGATTCTGTCAGGCTGACGGGCTCCCCAAAAGGCGTTATGATCAGCGTTTTCCAGTTTCAGTTTCATTCTTTGAGCCCCCCGATGGGAAGATCCAGAAGAACGGGGGTGCGTCTTTTTTCAGCGATTTCCATGGCTCGGGTGATCTCACGGCCGTATTCGGCGGGCAGGGCTTCCCATCCGCCTTTTTCACGACTGAAGCGACCGGACTGTTTCCCATCCGGAGTCTGATAAAAAAGTGCTGTTCGCCCGATGCGAAGGAGATTCACATGAGTGGGACCGTTTTCCAGTTGAATGGTGGTTTCCGTTTTTTCAACAGAGGCACCGTAACCGGCTTCCACTTGCAACGCCTCAAGGACTCTCTGTGTCTTTTCGGCAAGTCCGGCATGGTAGCTGTCAAGGGTGTCTTTCAGAAAACGGAGTCTTTTCCGGCGTTCCTCTAAAAGGAAGGGAATATCTGCTTTCACAAATTCTTCCAGGCGAAGCATCAGTTCATCCAGAAAAGGCTCCAATCGCATGTTGATCTTTTCAGCCTCCTTTTTTTTCCTTCCCAGTTCGGCAATCGCCTCCTGCTGTTTTCTGATATACGTCCCGTATTTCTCCTGCTGGTGCGTCAGCCATCTTTTTCGGTTTCTGAGTTCCCGGATTTCATTCAGATGGGCTTCTCTTTCTTTGGCCCATGCGTCCGCATCGGTCTGAGATTTTTGTCCCTGCCTGATGGCGGTTTCCATTTTTTTCTGCAAATCAGCAGGCAATGTTTCTGAGAGAGCGGATGTGAGGCACACCTGCAAAGAGAGAAGAAACAGAAAGACAATTTTGTGTTTCATTTAACATATCCATTGAAATATCGGCATCCTTCATTTTGCACTTTCAGGTGAATTGAAAAGTTTGTAGTTCCGCCTTCAGGCGGTGCCACACCGCCTGAAGGCGGAACTACAAACTGAACCCATAAATGAAGGATGCCGAAATATCGTAAACCATTAGGTGTAAACTTAAGGATTCCATGCTACTGTCCGGCGGGAGCGGATGGTGAGACCTCCCATGCTCGGTTCGGATTGACACATCCCTGATTCTAACGGATTTCGTGATTTCAGGCAGTCACGATCCTGAAGACCAGTCTGGGGACAGCCAGCCGCAACATGCCTTGGAACGGGAGGGATCACAAACCGCGGATGAGCCCCCTCTTGCCCGTGAACATTTGTG
This sequence comes from Desulfobacterales bacterium, assembly GCA_029940115.1. GTDB lineage: Bacteria > Desulfobacterota > Desulfobacteria > Desulfobacterales > 4be13 > JAOZRQ01. Next base: position 13,299 of record JAOZRQ010000090.1, on the reverse strand, counting down.
GGCACGGACATGCCCGTCGCCCATGGACGTGAACATGCATGTGGGCATGTGAGGCACCCGCAACGGAGAGGGGGCACGGCTCCCCTGAATCCGTTATAATCAGGATTTGCCAATCCGAACCGAGCGCGGCGGGGAGGTTATTTGGTCACAAGTCCTAAGCAACCATATCCAATAATAAGGCCGATCCATCGCCATGTCAAGAGTCCATGTAAAATTTTTGAATCAAACCATTCATCAAAGCCTTGAGCATTAGTTGGCACACTTTCACTCTTTGAGGTCTTGCTGGCCGACCCGACAGCCGCATGGACCATGGATTTTCGCGACTGCACCCTGGCGTATCTGGAGGGCGCATTTGCAAGTTGGGGGAATTGTCCCGGAGGGACTTGTGAAAACAGCCCGGCAATTCATTGCCGGGTCGGGCATGCACAATTTGTCCAGTCCGTGGGGACGACTGGGGACCCATTCCAAAATGAGTTTCCAGACTGTTTGGGGACTCCCCCAACTTATAAATACGCCCTATCTGGATGACACAATGTCCGTAAAAGTCGTTTTGATCATAAGTGTAAACTTAAGGATTCCTACCCGTAAACGTGCCCGTGAACGTGAAGCTGTCCGTTGTCCACACTCTTTCAGCAACGAGCGCTGTCACGTCCCACGAACACGGCAGGGCACGGGAAATGGGCATTGGCCCTTAAGTTTACACCTTGATCTTCACTCATACGTCGTATGCAGCTTCGGATCATACGCCTCCCTCACCGCCTCCCCGATGAATGTCACGGTGTTCAGCGTGACCACCATCGCCGTGATCACCGACCCGACAATCCACCACGCGTCCATGTTTGCCCAGCCTTGCTGCAACAGTTCCCCCCAGCTCGGGGTCGGCGGAGGAAGCCCGAACCCGAGGTAATCCAAAGAGGTCAGCGCGATGATGCCGGCAGAAACCGAGAACGGAGCATATGTCACGATGATCGCGATGGTGTTCGGGATGATGTGCTTGAAGATGATCCGCCCGTCAGACGCGCCCATGACCTTGGCCGCCAGCACATATTCCCTCGCCTTCTCCTTGTAAGTCACCGTGCGCATGGTCCAAGTGATGCCGATCCATCCGAAGAAGGCCATGATCAGAATCAGCAGGAGGAAATTCGGGACAATGATGGAGGAGATGATGATGATCACATACAGGAACGGAATGTTTGACCATATTTCGATGATTCGCTGGAAGAAAAGGTCGAACTTCCCGCCCCAAAAACCCATGGCACTGCCGATGGTGACACCGATGGTGTAGCTGACCAACAGAAGGGCAAGGGAGAAGAAGATGGCAATCCGGAACCCATAGACCAGCCGGGCCACCACGTCCCGGCCCACCATGTCCGTCCCGATATAGTGCCTCGCTTCAAGGGATGGGGGAAACGGCGGATACTCGCCCTCCCTGAGATCATTCTCAAACGCGTCATAAGGCACAATCGGCATGATCAACCAGTTGCCCCTCTTCTGGGCCTCAAACCGCTTTTTCAGTTCGCGGTAATTCGTTTCATATTCATAATTGAGACCGAATGTGGTCCCAGGGATGATGTCTCCGTAAGTGGGAAAATAATATCCCCCCTCATAATGGACGATGATGGCCCGCTTGTTGACAATCAGTTCCGCACACAGAGAGACCGCAATCATCAGGACGAAGATGAGAAAGGAATAGTATCCCCGCCTGATGGACTTGAATCGCCTGATTTTTTTGTGTGTCAAAGGATCGAGTTTCATTGACTCCTACCATGTATGTTCTTTGGAAAGCATGTCCCACGAAGCCATCAGCCGGCTGTCGGGAAACCATTTCTGATGGAGATGGGCAACATGCGCCAGATAATCGGGAAGCGTGTCTTCGCGGATGCGTATGGCCACGTCCCGGATCACCTTCTGAATGGTCCACAGATTGTGCAACGCGAGCATCTTCTCATTCTTCCGGACAGTTTCCCAATCGGCTGTGCAGTATGGGCATTCACAAGTGTATGGGACTATGGCAGATTCCTTGCGAATGTCAAATGCACCGTAGGGCGTCATATACCATCTCCCCCGGGCATAATGAATAAAGGATGAGGAGTCGAATATGTCACACCCCATGAAAATGTAAAAGGGCAATTCCAGCGGGTCCCCGCCGCCATAAAGATGAATCGGGATATCCCGCGGGATGATCTCTCTCGCTTGGGAAATGACGGCCCCGATGAATCCGATGTCGTGGTTTCTGTTGAAAAAGGGGACCAGACTCCCCAAGGCCACATACTTCACCCCGATTTCCATCAGTCTTTCCAAGGCACGCGCTCTCAGGTCCGGAAATCGCCCCCCCTGTTGCACCCCGATCAGAACGGCCCGATCCGCCAAGGCCATCCCCTCTCTGATTCGTTTCAACGTGGCCTCCAATTTTTTGGTCGCGGTGGTCCGCTTCTCACCCGGTGTCGTGATGATGTCCAGCGGTGAGATGACATCAACGCCGATCTCCTGCTGAAATCTGATGATCTTTTTGTTGGAAAGATACAAGGGGCCGGAAAACTGCTGGAACGCGCCCGAATCGGTGACCACCAGACCGTCAAACCCGAGAAACGCCTTGATCCCTCGGTCCATGACAGATCGTTTCAACTCTCTTTTCTTGTAAAGAAAATAGGCGTTTGTCATCAACGCCCGGACATCAAAGTCATGCTTCAGCTGCTCAATGGTGATGTATGGGTTTCCATATTCGAACACCGGTAGAAAGAGGGGGGTGTCATATCGGGTTCCATCACGGGTTGTAATTATGCACATTTTATTTCCCATGCAGACTTGAAGATTGAGGATTGAAAATTAAAAATCAAACACCATACATAAGCCCCTCGTTACGAGGCTCTGCCTCGTGACGGATGATTGGAGGCTCCGCCTCCCGCGTAGATAATTGGATCGGGGATGGTGCCCATAAGCATCAAGCTAAGGGCTGGCCTGATTTCTGGAACCCCTTTCCGGCGCGGCCTTGCCGGTTCAGAGCGTCACGGTCCGCCGTTCCGGGATGTCAGCAAAAACAAGGGTGCGCGTTCTTAGCTTGATGCGTATGGGATGGTGCCCGCGCCAATTTGGAAGAGACGACATTCATAGAGGTTCAAGTTCACGTTCACGTTCACGTTCAAGTTCACGTTCAAGTTCATGTTCAAGTTCCACATCACGCAAATTGGCCATTGACTCATCAATCACAAAGTGATATAAAGGATGCTTAGGAGAAAGTCAAGTGACAAATCTCCAGATGCAAGCCTGAAAAATGGCCAATTGGCAAAGCAATTTGGAAAATTGCGCCACATCGTTTGACGTCTTGAAGTTCCTCTCAATGCCAAAGGCGGTTTGACAAAGCAATTTGGAAAATTGCGCCACATCGTTTGACGCCTTGAGGTTTCCTTCAATGCCAATAGACGGTTTTGAAACCCAGTTTCTGTCGCTGTGTCGCGTCATGGAGACCTTGCCGCCCTGTCCCTTGAAGTCTGAACTGGGTTTCTTTGTCATCAAACCCAATAAACAAGAAGGCACATGCCTGATTCTAACGTCTTTTGAACGCGGAGGACGCGGAAGATCAGTGTTTGACATCCCAAGTTCTTTTTGAGACCAAAAGGATTGACGGCAATCCCCTTCTCACCCGCAATCCATGTTGTGGATCAAGGAGATTGGGAGTGGATTCCGGGTCAGATGACGGGAACCTCGTCTGAGGGGAATGAAGCCTCGAGGATTGCCGGTTCCCGTCATCTGCCCGGAATGACAGGTTTGTGTCGGATTTGGGGCATGGGGGGGATTGACACGATTTGCCTGACATCCCAAATCTCTTTTGACACCAAGGGGAATGGGGCCGAAATGGTTTGAGACGCAAAAAAGGCCACTCAGTTCATTGGGTTGAAAGACAATGGATCTTGAGCCATCGAAGATCAAAAGGCAACGAAACCGCCTTTTTCGCACTCCTTAGGGTTGAGCTCTTTTTGATGCCAAAAGGATTGATGGACAAAAGTTCTTTGCCAAAAACCCGGACAAAAGTTCCGCCCACATCCGACAATCGACACAAAAAATGACAGACGCCAACATGACGGCAACAAACACACCCGAACCCTACAGCAACAAGCAAACCTTAACCCTTAAACCTGATTTACATGGGAGAGAAAATCATGATGAAAGTCAAAAGACTCTTCAAGCTTGCCTTTATGGTGGGAGCCGTCATTCTCTGCTTCAATTCGTCCCCTATAAAGGCTGAAATAATCACCGAATGGGAGCCTGAGGCGGGTGGAACGGTGATTGTTGACGGCTTGACAGCCACCATCGTCACCGCCTCCGGGTATCAGGTGGCCGATGTTCTGATAGATGGGGTTTCAATGGGAGCGATTGCCAGATGCACCCTTCCATACGAGACGGAGGCAGTGATATACGCATACTTTGTCGAATCCCCGATACAGGTCACGCCGCTGGAAACTGGGCAACAAGAGATTTTCGCCAAGGTGTTGTACCACATGCTTGGGACAGGAGAACTTCAGGAGACGGGCTCTCCGGAATTTGGAAAAACAGGACACCCGGCGGCATGACATTTTATCTCTTGGCGGGTCTGAACTACAATCTGGTGGACATGAAGATGACCACCGATGTGTCGGGGGTCAGCTTCGACGTGGATGTGGACGACAAGTTCGGCTCCCACATCGGTTGCGGACTCGACTTCCCCGTCAACCGGAACACCGGGCTGTTTCTGGAATATCGTTACACCATCTTGGAACTGGATGCCAAGGTCAAGGGGAGCAGCCCTTGGAGAAACATGTCGGACGAGATCACCGGAGACTACAATTTTGGCCTCATAAAGGCGGGGGTGAACATCTCCTTTTAGACGTGCCATGGTTGGCGTCCAATGGTCCGGGGACCGAATCGGGTGCGCTATGTCACGCTGGAACACAGCCGGAATCTTCGTGACAACACCCCGATGACCTTTTTGGGCAAATGGCTGGCAAGCGGCGGACATGCCAACATGGGCCCCGGTCCTGATCCGTCCCTGTCAGCATTTCGGGATGTGGTTCTGGGGCTGATAGACTGAAGTTCGCAGTCCCGCCTTTAGGCGGGTGTGGCACCGCCTAAAGGCGGAACTACGAACTTTTCAATATCCATAAGCCTTGCACTCCGGATGACAAACCAACTGTCGGAAAAGGTGACACTGATGAGAACATATCTGAAGGAAAGAATCGGAAACCCCGAACTGTTCACAGGCAGGAAGAGGGAGCTGACCTACTTCCTGAACTGGATTGAGCGGATAACGCGGGAGATCTCCATGAGCACGGCCATCCTCTCCCGGAGAAAGACCGGGAAGACAGCGATTTTGCAAAGACTGTTCAACATCACGTTTCACAAGGACGCGAGAGTCGTTCCGTTCTATTTCGAGGTCAGGGAGACGGACCAGTGGCTCGGCGACTTCTGTGAGGAGTTCCTCCTCACCTTCGTCTACCAGTTCATCGCGTTCGGAACCCGGAACCCGGAATACTTGGAATCCGCGCAGATGGGAACCTTCCGTGACGCCGCGGCCGTGGCCCGGAGGGAGGGGTTCGAGTATCTGGAGATGCTGACGGAGAGGGCCATCTCACTGAGCGGCGAGGGAAAGACGGACCGCCTGTGGAACATGGTGAGGGAGACGCCCCGGGCCGTCGCCGGGCATTATGACCTGCGTGTGCTTCAGATCATTGACGAGTTCCAGTTCCTCAACCGCTACATCTTCTGGGACAGGGAAAAAAGGCGTCGGACTGGGAACCTCGCGGGCAGCCATCTGCACACGGCCGAGTACAAGAACGCGCCGCTTCTGGTCGCCGGAAGCTGGGTGGGGTGGCTTGCGGACGACCTGCGCAGCATGCTTCCGGGAAGGTTCCAGTTCCACTATCTCGAAGGCCTCCCCGTAGATGAGGCGGTCGATATGATCCTCAGGTACTCCCATCTGGAGGGCGTTCCCGTGTCCGAGGGGATCGTCCCCCTGATGGCCGGACTGACCGAGGGAAACCCGTTCTACATCACCGCCCTGTTCCGTTCCAAATGTCCGGGAAGGGACCTCACGTCGGAGAAGGGTCTTCTGGGAACACTGGAGTTCGAGACCCTTCACAACGAGGGGACCATCCGGGGTGTCTGGATGGAATATGTGGGCTATGCCATGAGGAAGGCCAACAGCAGGAATGCGAAAAGCATCGTGCTGCATCTCTGCAAGCACCGGGAGAGGGAGGTGACCCGGGAGGAGATGGGAAGGGCCCTGAACCTCGGAATGGGCGACTCGGAGCTGGAGGAGCGCCTCAAAATCATCGTGATGGCGGACATCATCGAGCAGGGAGGCTCCAACTTCGACTACCGGGGTGTCCGGGACAACATCTTCGACAAGGTGTTCCGGGGGGTCTATCAGAAGGAGATCAACGGGTTCGACCCCGGGGAGATCAGGGAGGAGTACAAGGTCCTGTATGAGCGGCTCAAAAGAGATTACAGGCGGCTGACGGGAGAGTACAGCCAGTACCGGGGCAAGTTCGCGGAGTATCTGATCATCGACAAGCTGAGGATACACGCGCACGGAAGGAACCGGGTGTTTCTCGGCATGGCCGAGAACCTGCCGACCGACTTCGGGTTTGCCGAATATGAGACGGTGTGGTCCTATTCGGCCTCCCCCATTCACAAGAGGGACATCCAGATTGACATCCTCGCCGTCGCGGCGGACCGAAACGACTACTCCCTGATCGGGGAGGTGAAGAACCGGAAGTCCAAGTTTTCCGTGAGGGAGGCCCGGAATTTTGTGAAAAAGGCGGAGGAGGTGAGAAGGCTTGAGGGCATCGGCAAGTCCGTCCTGTTCGTCTTCTCCGTGAACGGGTTTTACAAGAACACCTTGGAACATCTGAAAAAACACGACATCGCTTGGAGTTCCGATCGGCGGTGGCTCAGGGCACCCAAGAAAATCAGGATTTAGAACTCAGTCGTGCTGGGTTGCCTTGTGTGGATTCTCAAATTGGCCGTCACAACGAACATGGGGCGACTGGCGGCTGACAACCCCAACCAGACAACTGACAACCGGCTGAAAGGAGGAAGAAAAATGAGGAAGATGATGTTTGCGGCCTTGGCCCCTCTTCTGGGCATGATGTCCGAGGAGCCGCCAACACGACCGGAAATGCAAGGCTTGCTTGCGAGTGACATAAAAAGAGGAGAGGAAATATTATCATGTTGCAATCCCTTGTTGCCATTTTTTTGGCAACCATCATCACCCTTTCGGCCTATGCTGACGGCACACACCCCGTTGGCATAGCGCTTGACGGCACGGTCGGCCCCGCAGGAAGGCTTGACCTGCCGGGGCCGAATTACGAAATCAAGGCCGAATACGGAGAGCATGCCGGCTCAAATCTGTTCCACAGCTTCCGGCAGTTCAACATCCATTCCGGAGAAAGCGCGACCTTCACCGGACCGAATTCGGTCCAAAACATTGTCAGCCGGGTGACTGGCGGCGGGGCGTCTTGGATTGACGGCAGGCTCGGCTCCGCCATCCCGAACGCGGGTCTCTGGTTCCTGAATCCCGCGGGCGTGATGTTCGGCCCGAACGCGTCCCTCGACTTGAGTGGATCGTTCCATGTCAGCACGGCCGATTATCTGCGCTTGGGTCAAAACGACAGATTCTATGCCATGCCTCATGCCGATGAGGTGATCTCCGTGGCCGCACCCACGGCATTCGGATTTCTGGACAATCATGCGGGTCCCGTCTCCATTCAGGGTCGGGGGGAGATGACGGAAACAGAATGGAACGAAAATCCGACAGGGCTTCAGGTGTCAGAAGGGAATGCCCTGTCTCTCATCAGCGGGGATATTGAGATAAAAAACGGCACATTTTACCAGACCGGGGAAGTTGATGAAAATGGTGTGGCAGAAATTGTACAGACAGGGGAGATCAGAGCACCGGCCGGCCAGATCAACATGGCCGCCGTCGCCTCCCCCGGGGAAGTTGTTCTCACCGGTTCGGGCTTGGTTCTCTCCTCAATCGAGAAAAAAGGCCATATTTCCCTTTCTGAAAAATCGAAGGTGGCCACCGACAGCCACGGCGGCGGCAGAATTGACATTCAGGCCGACACCCTCTCCTTGAGCGACAGGGCCGTGATCAGCGGTCTCTCTGACGGCCCGGGAGATGGCGGAACCATTCTCATAGATGCCCGGGAAATCACCATGGACAACGGCGCTCTGATTGACACCGGCACCTCCGGATCCGGAGATGGCGGAACCATTCTCATCAACGCCGGTGATCTCCTGAAAGTCACAGGGACAGGCCAGGGAGACTATCTGCCGACCGGGATTCTCAGCAACTCGCTAAGTAATGAATCCGACGCCGGCCATGCAGGGAAAATCAAGATAGACGCGGGAGAGGTCATCCTGACCGACCGCAGCAAGATCGGGGGGATGACCTACGGCCCCGGAGACGGCGGCACAGTTGAAATAGAAGCACGGGAGATCACCATGACCCGCGCGGGGATGATCAGAACCTGCACATACAGTTCCGGGGATGGCGGCACTGTTTTCATCAAAGTCAGGGACCTTCTGAGCATTTCAGAAACAGGCGGCATGAATGCGGACATCCCGAGCGGCCCTGGCAGCAACACATTCAGCGAGGAATCCGATGCAGGTGATGCCGGAAAGGTCGAGATAGACGCCCGGGAGATCATCCTGACCGACGGCGGAGAGATCAGGACGCTCACCTTTGGTCCCGGAGGAGGCGGCACAATTGGGATAGACAGCCCGGAGATCAGCCTGAGCAACGGCGGCGTTGTCAGGGCTTGCAGCTTCGGATCCGGAGACGGCGGACATGTCGAAATCGTATCAGACACATTGACCGCTTCAGGAGTGGCGGGTCAGTTCACCGGGGTGTTCAGCAACTCGAACAGCAAGGAACCGGATTCAGGAAGAGGCGGTGAACTAAGTCTTTCCATACAGAAAGTCTCTCTTGACAACAACGGTGCGATAGGAACGGTGAACCGCGGCGGTGGGGATGCCGGCATTATAAACTTGGACGCAGGGAAACTCGAACTGAGTGACCGCGCATGGATATCCTCGGTCAGCGAAGCCGAGACGAACGGCGGGGACGCAGGCACAATCAACATCAGCGCGGATGCCGTCAGCTTGTCCGGCGAAAGTTTCATCGCAAGCGAATCCCAAAGCGGCGGGGGCGGCAACATGACCATTGACGCCAAAGAACGCATTCACCTGTCAGACAGCGACATCCGCAATTCCATCAGATACGGCGGGGAAGAGGCAGGAGGGAGTTTTCATATTGAGTCGGAATTTGTCGTTCTGAATCACAGCCGCATCAAGACCGGTGTTCACGAGGGAGAGGGAGGCGACATTCACATCCGAGGGAATTTCGTCTCATCATCCGACAGTAGTGTGGATGCGTCCGGCCAGTTGACCATCGAATCGCCGGACATGGACATCAGCGGCGATCTCACGGTATTGCCCGAGACCTTCATGGATGCGTCCCGCTGGATGAGAACCCCCTGTGCCCAGCGATCCGGCGAAACCGTGAGCCGCCTAGTGATGGCCGGCCCGGATGCCGCGGCGTTTATCTTCGGAGATTTGCAGGGAAGCCCACCCCCGCGTGTTTACTTTCTGAATCTGGATGGGCCGAAGGAGCTGAAGGAAAAAGACGCGCTGGATTCGCTGATTCTCAATGGAGACGCGTCACACAAAGCCGGAAAACTGAGACATGCCGCACAGATGTGGGAGAAGGCCGCAACTCTCTCTCTCGATGAACCGGATCCGTCGGCATATTCGGATATTCTGATGCATCTGGCCCGAGTCTATCAGATCCTCGGATTCCACGAGAAGAGTCTCTCCCTTCTGACAGACGCGCTCTCCGTTGCTGAAAAATCGGATGACCGGTATCGGAAAGCCGTGATCCTCAGCGGACTTGGGGATATTCATCTCTCCTTGGGATATCGAGACGACTCGGCCGCGTATCTGAATGAGGGACTCAAAGAAGCCCGTTCCCTCCCTCCCGGCCCGAAAAGGGATTATGTCCTGGCCTCGGCCCTGAACCATCTCGGCAATGCGGACGCGGCCAATGAAGCCTTTCAGGACGCCTTGGCCGCTTACGCGGAAGGCCTCTCGCTGATCCGTGAGTCACGGGATGCGGATAGGATGAAGTCAAAGATATTGATGAATCTGCTTTTCCTCGCGTCCGAAACCGGTTCTCCAGAAGAGAGCTCGTCTGCCCTGCACGACATCCTGGCCCATGTCGGGACGCTGCCGGACACCTATTCGACGGCCACGGATATGATTTCCCTGACCCGCATCATCCAAAACATCGCCCACCGACACAAGGGGCGGAACCTCCTGAAAATCGGTTCCGCGCTGTTCTCTCTCGGACAGGGGATACCGGGGAAGCCGGCCAGCTATCAGCTCTTCGCGATCAGTTTCGACTTGCTGAATCGGGCGGCAGAGATCGGGGCGGCCATCGGAAACACCCGGATACTCTCCTGTGCCCACGGCTATGCCGGGCAATGGTATGAATCCCAGAGACGTTATACCGAAGCCCTGCCCGCGACCCGGCGGGCGATATTCTTTGCCGACCAGGAGAATATCCCTGAAATCCTCTATCTGTGGCAGTGGCAGTTGGGCCGGTTGTTCAGGGATACCGGTAAAACGGATGAGGCCGTCAATGCCTTCGAGAAGGCAGTGGCCGTGCTGAACCCGATCCGAGGGGAATTGTCCAAGGGATACCGGTTTCAGAGCGATCTCTTTGACGAGCAGATCCGGCCGGTCTATCTCGGGCTTGCGGAGCTCCGTCTGATCCAGGCCGAGACCGTGGATAAGACGTACCGGCAAGAGAGGCTTCGGGACGCGATGAACGCAATGGAACGCTTGAAGCGAGCCGAGTTGCAGAACTTCTTTCAGGACGAATGTCTCAGACCCTCTTCAGAGAGCGTGTCGTACCGCGTTCCCGACCATGCCGCGGTCATCTATCCGATTGCCTTGGCGGATCGCCTGGTTCTTCTTCTGATCATGGGTGACGAGATCCAGGCGAGCCACGTGCCTGTCCGTTCTGATGATCTTGACAAAACCGTCAGGGCATTCCGCAGACAGTTGCAGACGCGTTCCGCGTATCTGTTCCGAGAAAATGCGGAAAAGCTTTATGACTGGCTGATTCGCCCCTTGGACCCGGCACTGGGATCCCGGGCAATTGACACCCTGATCATCGCGCCTGACGGCGCGCTCCGTCTCATCCCTTTCTCAGCATTGCATGACCGCGACCAATTTCTGTTTGAGAGATATGCGCTCGGCGTCATTCCGGGCATCACCCTCACCGACCCGAGTCCATCGGAAATGAGAAACGCGCCGATTCTTCTCGCCGGCATCTCCGAGGGGGTCCGGGACTTTCCGCCGCTCCCCTCGGTAAAGGCGGAGCTCAGGGATGTGGGAGAGATCATGAAGGCCGGGGCCGTCCTTCACAATCAGGACTACACCATTGAGAATCTGACCGCCGAGTTCCGGCGTCATGCGTATTCTGTCCTGCATTTGGCCACCCACGGGGTATTTGACCGCACGTCCCAGAACTCGTTTCTCCTGACCTACAATGACCGGCTCACACTGAACGGGCTCGAACGGCTCATCCATATCGGCAGATTCCGTGAGAACCCGGTGGAACTCCTCACCCTGAGCGCGTGCCAGACCGCGATCGGGGACGAGCGGGCCGCGATGGGGCTGGCGGGGATCGCGGTGAAGGCGGGTGCCAAAAGTGCCATGGCCACCCTCTGGTATGTGGATGACAGGGCCACCTCCCAGCTGATCAAAGTGTTCTACCAGCAACTCAGCCAGCCCGGCGCAACCAAGGCCAAAGCCCTGCAACAGGCACAGAGGTGGCTGATGAGCCAACGCGGGTACCGGCATCCGATATACTGGGCCCCGTTTTTGATGATCGGGAATTGGTTGTAAGCGGCAAGCTGAGATATAGAAGGTGTTTGAAAACACCTGTTGCCCCTCTGCCCATGCCCCAGTTTCGGGCACGGGCAAGGGAGTTTTCAGCCGGAGGACTTTGTCGGATATGAGCATCGCATATCGGCAAATTACGATGTTGCAACGCGGCAATTCGGTACTATCAAAAGATCAAGCGGGAAGAAATGAGTTTGACACCATCTTCATATAAATGACGAATAGCATTCGGCTTGCTGTCAGCAGACCGAATTTCATCCATAACTGTTTGAGAGGGAATGCGATATGCCACTCAGTAATGCAACCGAACTCACCGAAAAAGCTGAAAACGCTTTTGACAAGTCGGATTTCAGCACAGCAAAAATTTGTTATCAGGAGGCTGCGCTGGCAGAAGCACTGGATACCGCACACCTGACCAACATGCGTGTCGCGCACAATCATGAATGGGTAAGATTCGCTCGGAGAATCAGTGAAATCCATCCCGATGAATTTGATGTGCGGTATTCGGAAATATGCAATCTGAGGCTTGCAGGTCTGTCACAGAATGCGATTGCCTTATGTTCGGAACTTCTGACAAAATTCCGGGATGATGTTCGTAAGGAGACAAGTCTCAGAATACAAAGATACACATGTGCTGTCGAGTCTCAGAGATATTTTGACACACTTGAGGAGGATTTTCTCTGTCTGTGGACACGTTATGACGAATCACACAATGCCGGGATACTGAGAAAGATGCTTGTGAAACACGTCTCCCGGCTAAGTTCTCCGGATTCTGTCCCGATATTGGAGAAGTTGGCCAAGTCGGACAAGCTTCAATCAGCTGGATTGAGAAAACTCATTCAGATGAAAATGGATGAGCTGGAATTCATCAGGACATCCATGGAAAACATCACATCTGAAAAGGAGTGAGATGCTCTTTTTCCTATGTCGGGCCTGTGGGCAATCGGCTGAAGGTGGAGGAACTCCATTCCGGGAGGGTCATGCACTACACCTATGTCGTGATCCGTTTCAGCGACGATGACGTGGTGAGATTTGAGCCGGAGGTCAGCCCGGATTCGAGCACGACATATCCCTTTGAGATGACAGGCACGAAGGTCCGATTCAGTCCGGCTGACGGGACAATCCCCAATATGCGTCAGGTAAGGTTGTTTCCTGGGGTGAGTTGACAGAAGCCCCCGAGTCCCGTGGGACGACCGGGACGTCCCATTGCATTTCAACAAGTCCGGTCGTCCCTGCGGGACTGAACAAAAATTATGCATGTCCGACCCCGGCAATGCTTCGGCGTGAGCTCAGTCGAACGAATTGCCGGGCTACTTTCACAAGTCCCTGCGGGACTGAACAAAAATTATG
>JAOZRQ010000089.1 GCA_029940115.1 Desulfobacterales bacterium | reverse complement strand
TCTGTATCTAATGCGATAATCGTTCGTTTCATTAAAAGAGCTTCCTTTCAGGCAGATAATCATTTTGAGTGTAACCCAAATTGATCAGGGTTAGATACTCAATTGCATGTTGTCCGTGAATGTAAACTTAGGGACTAAGAAAAAACGCATTCCCCCATTGCCCCGACACCTGCCCGATATCGGGCAGGAGCTTCAGGGATTCGGCAGAAATGGGCGGGGTAATGCGTTTTTTCCGAGTCCCTTAAAGCTGAACCTGAACAAGTGTAAATGTAAACACTCAGGTTCAAGGGCAGGTTGCATTTCCCCCCTTGCCCCTGTCTCAGAATCACACCATCTCTTTAAGCAATAGTTCGGACAGTTTTTGAAAATTGAAGTGTCAGAAAATGTGACCTGTTGAAATTGAGGGATTCAATTTTTTGAAGCCGAAATCAGCAAATCCTTTGAAATTGACGGGTTACAAAAACTGTCCAAACCATTATTTAAGATGAACCAAAATCAACCCCAAGTCAAGCCCTGAAAATAAAAAAATATCATCCGAAGTATTACAGCAGATCTGAGGCAGGCTGACCCGAACCTGTTGGCCAGCAAGATTGCCTGCTCGCCTCGTCTTCGGCAGTGGATTCCGGGTCACAAGACGGGAACCTCCTCTGAGGTCGGCAAGGCGTGGGGTCATGCCGGTTCCCGTCTTGTGCCCGGAATGACAGGGTGGGCCGGGGATTAATCCTGGGCTGATGAAAATGTCACAAAAAGGGTTGCCGATTGTGATCCCGTCTTTGTTCCCCCCATTTTTTTTGGCTTGAAAATCAGCCACCTGCAAAATGTGGGGAACAAAGCTGGGATCAACTTTTGAGAATGTTGGCAACATTTTCATCACCCCAGATTGATCCCCGGCCTGTTTTTGTGTCGTGTGCTATTTGTTTACAACCCAAGTTCAGCCAAATCCGCCCCGAGGTACGCCCGCTCATTCTCCCCCAAGATGCCCATGGAGAGGCAGATCAGGGTCCACAGATGGACGGTCTGATACCCGCCCTTGTAGTGGTCGCTCAGGTCGTGGATCTGGGCGTGGCAGTTGTGGCAGGGTGCGATGCAGTAGGATGCGCCGGTCTCCACGATCTGGTCATATTTTCTTCTGCCGTAGTAACGCCGGGCCTCGGGATACCCGGATTGCAGGAACCCGCCGCCGCCGCCACAACAGTAGTTGTTTGACCGGTTTGGCCGCATGTCAATGAAGTTCTCCTCACCGACCACCGACCTCACCACAAACCGGAGGTCCTCGGCAATCGGGTCACCCAAGGACTTCCTGACGAGCTGGCACGGATCCTGTGCCGTGAACTTCACCTTCAGATCCTTGTTCCAGTCGGAACTCACCTTGAGCCTCCCCTCCCTGATCCACTTGGCGTAGTATTCGATGATGCTTTTGATCTCAAACTGGTGTTCGACATTGAATTTTTTCAGTCCGACCCGGACTGCGAAGAATTCATGCCCTCACTCGGTGTTGAGCCAGACCTTGCACCCGAGGTCATCCACCGCCTTGGCCTTGACTTGGGTGATCTTCTCCCAGCCCTCAAAATCCTGGCAGAACAGGCAGTAGTTCTCCGCGGCCCAGCCCTTTGAGCCGTAGGTCCAGTCCGCGCCCACCAAGTGAAGGATCTTCCAGAGCGGGACCATCTCGTCCGGTTCGGTCACCGGCTCCCTCGAATTCTGATTGAGGAAGAAATGCGCGTCCTTTTTGTCCATCGGGGCCTGAAGTTTCTCAAATCCCTCCTGGGTCTCCCGAATCTCCTCCAACACATCCTCCACCACAAATCGCCAATCCTCCTCGTTGGTCCCCATCGCGCTGCATGTGTCATGCTTCAGGGCCATCTCGCACGATTCCCGGATGCCCTTTGGCTGGTTCTCCTTGGGCCAGTGCCGTCTCACATTGGCCACCAGTCCGGGGATATCGATCTTCATGGGACACGCGTGGATGCAACGCTGGCACATGCTGCACATCCAGGCCCACGGGGTGCTCAACAACTCGTCGTCCAGACCGAGCGCGGCCATACGCAGGAATTTCCGGGGATCCATATCCTCCAAACCAGTTGCGGGACATCCAGACGAACAGAGCCCGCAAGTCAGACACATGTTCAAGTTTCCGCCCTCCGGCAACAGGGCCATGACTTGGTCCTTGAAGGTGCTTTTCCTCCCCGGTTCCACATCAATGACATGGGATGACATTCGACTTCTCCTTTTTGTTCAAGGCAAGGGGCAAGAGGGCGAGCGGCAAGGGGTGAGCGGCGAGGGGCGGCAAGGGGCAAGCGGATTTCGCCGTTCGCCCATCGCCGCTCGCCCATCGCCGCTCGCTGCTCGCCATCGCCGCCTACATTCCCAAAAGCCCCTTGATGCTGTCGGTGATCTGTTCGGCCGACGCGGGTTTGGGGAGATAGTCATCCGCCTCGGTGCTCATGCCGTCGTGGTGGGAATACCGGGTGGACGCGACACGATCCGCGACCGCGGTCAGCAGGACAATCGGAATGTCCGCGTATTTGTCATCCGCCTTCAGTTCCTTGCAGACCTCGTACCCGTCCTTCTCAGGCATCATCACATCCAAGACAATCGCATCCGGCGGATTCGCCTTGACCTTCTCAAGCCCCTCAACGCCGTCGTATGCCACCTCAACCGCAAACCCCTCTTTTTCCAGATTTTTCTGGACGATGGAAGCGAAATCCGGCTCATCGTCCACAACAAGGATTCTCTTTTTGTCCGTCATGCTAAACCTCCCTTTTGGATTGAATATTGCTGATTCTAACGGATTTTGTGGTTGCATGAGATTTCAGACGGCTGTGATCCCTGCAGACCGCGGATGAACGCGGATGGACGCTGATGCTCCCGCACCCTGACCGGCCGCACAGGCCGTGTGCGTTCATCTGCGGATCATGTCGGAAACCACAAAAACCGTTGGAACCAGGAATATTGAATATCAATTTTCAATCCTCAATTTTCAATTTTTCGGCCTGGGGTGAAGTCCTGTTCTCTCGACGATTTCCGGTACTTTCTCCTCCCATTCGATGGCCATGATGTGAAACCCCTTCACGCCTTCCATCTCTTTGAGACGCTGGATCGATTCCACGCAAATATCAATCCCCTCCTGGGCCTGTTTCTCCTTGGGAACCCCGGCGAGGCGTTTGACGAGCTCATCCGGCACATCCATCCCGGGAACCCGGTTCTTCATGTATTTGGCCATGCCTGCCGACTTCATCGGGGTGAGTCCGGCGAGGATGAACACCTTTTCGGTGAGCCCCCGCTCACGGGCCAGGCGCATCCACTCCTCGAACTTCTCCAGATTGTAGATGCACTGGGTCTGGATGAACTCCACGCCGGCCGCGATCTTCTTGGCGAGTCTCGGCACGCGGATTTCAAACGGATCCGCAAACGGATTGGCCGCGGCCCCCACAAACATATTGGGCGGACGCTTGATGTCATCGCCACCCAGGAATTTCCCCTCGTCCCGCATGTGCCGGACCGTCTGGATGAGCTGCATGGAGTCGAGGTCGTGGACGTTCTGGCCCTGCTTGCAGTCTCCGAAGCTCTGGTGATCCCCGGTGAGGCACAGCATGTTGTGGATGTCAAAGGAGGCCGCGCCGAGGATGTCACTTTGCAACGCGATCCGGTTCCGATCCCGGGTCACCATCTGGAGGATCGGCTCCAGCCCCATGAGCTTCAGATGGATGCATGAGGCGAGACTGCACAGCCGGGTCATAGACGTCTGGTTGTCGGTGATGTTGATCGCGTCCACATGGTCCTTGATCAATTCGGCCTTCTTCTTGATCGCGTCCGGGTCGGTGCCCCTCGGAGGCCCGCACTCGGATGTCACGCCAAGATGGCCGGCTCTGAGAATTTTCTCCAGTTTGCTCGGTGTCTTTGCTTCACTCATAGCTGAACATCCTCCCTCACCACTTTTCGGGGTCCGCCGGCCCTGTCGGTGGACCAGTCCTTTATCGGAAAGAGCTTTTCGTAGTCATCGAGTCTGTCGAGCGATTTGAGCCGCTCGACAATCAGATGCCACGCGCAGGTCAGTTCCTTGCTGATCTCGCATTTGCCATTGCTTGATCCGCCGCAGGGACCGTTGAGAATGCGCTTGGCGCATCTGGAGATCGGGCAGATCCCGCCGGTGCTTGCCAGCACACACTGGCCGCAGGCTTGGCATCGCTCCGTCCAGAGGCCCCGTTCCTCGGTGGCCCCCAGGAAGCAGGTGTTCACCCCCGGATAGACCGGCCTGGAAAAGTATTGTTCCGCAGTGAACTGAACCCCGACCCCGCAGGCAAGGGAGAGGATCGCGTCATAGTCATCCGCGACATCCCGGATCTCGTCCAGATATTCCTGATCGCACTGGCGCTCCAGAGTTCGCTCGTCAATCTTCATCTCCTTGCCCTGGTTCAGAAAGTAGATCCTCAGGGCCGACGCAAGGACCCCAACCTCCTTCTTTCCCCCGGCCTCACAGACCGTGACGCACTCGTTGCATCCTAGTATCAGAATCTTGTCGTGATCCTTGACTTCCTCGATAATCTCTTCAATCGGTTTCTTGTCGGCAACAATCATCGTTGCTCCTCCTGTAAGTGATGCGTGAAACTCCCACGTTTCACACCTCACGTTTCACGCCTCACGCCGCCTTTTTTACGGCCAGTTTGATCGGATTCGGGCCCAATTTGCGGATCTTCTCGGTCATCTCCCGGGCGATCTGGGCGAAAAGAGGCCCTTCACTGGAAGATAGGTTGTACATCTGCACCCTTTCGCCGGAGAGGCCGATGGTGTGCAGGATCTTCTGGGCCTGCTCCACCCGTTTCCTGGCCCGGAAATTTCCGCTGTCGAAATGGCAGTCTCCTTCCATGCACCCGACCGCATACACGCCGTCGGCCCCTTTTTCAAATGCCCTCATGATGTGAAGGATGTCAATCTTGCCAGTGCATGGCACCCGTACGATCTTGACACTGCTCGGATATTTTAATCTCATCGAACCTGCCAGGTCCGCCGCGCTGTACCCTCACGAATTGCAGCAGAATGCGATGATGATCGGATCGAAATCTTCCATGTGTAAAAAGCTCCTTTATTAAAATGATGCGTGGTGCGTGACTCGTGATGCGTGAAACGTGATGCGTTTCACGCCATCACCCCTTCCAGCAACGCCTCCACCTTGCTGAGTATCTGCTCGTCCTCGTACCAGTTGAGGTGGATGGTCTTGGCGGGACATTCGGACGCACACACGCCGCATCCTTGGCACAATGCCTCGTCAATCTCACTGATGCCGTCCGCATTGATCTTGGGTACGCCGTAGGGACAGGAGCGGACGCATATCAGGCAGGACGCGCAGTTCTCCGGGATGACCTTGGCCGTGACCGCGGAGAGGGTCAGACGATCTTGGGAGAGCAGGGTCGTGGCCCGGGAGGCCGCGGCATAGGCCTGGGCAATCGCCTCGGAGATCAGTTTCGGACTGTGCGCGGTTCCGCAGACATAGATCCCCTCGGTGGCCATCTCCACCGGTCTCAGTTTCACATGCGCTTCCAGGAAGAACCCCTCGGAATTGCGGGCCAGCTTGATGATGGAGGCCATCTCCTCGGTATCCTCTGCGACCATTCCCGCACTCAGAGTCAGGATGTCCGTGGAGACCCGGAGAGACTTGTCGAGAACATGGTCCCTGAACGTCACCATCAGACCATCCTCGGTGGCCTTCACCTTTGGCGGATCATCCGTGGTGTAGCGGGAGAAGATCACGCCCCGGCGTCTCGCCTCCGAATAGTACTCCTCCAACAGACCATATGTCCGCATATCCCGATAAAGGATGAAGACATTCGCATCGGGGTTGAGTTCCTTGATGTGCAGCGCGTTCTTGACCGCGTTCTGACAACAGACCCGTGAGCAGTTCGGGTTCTCCTCGTTCCGAGAACCGACACACTGGATCATCACCACCTGACCCAGATCAGACGCGCCCTTTTCCTCCAATCGATCCGCGAGTTCCAGCTGAGTCATCACCCGGTCATCCCTGCCATAGAGATACTCCGTGGGGCTGTATTCAGTCGCACCGGTGGCCAGAATGAGCGTGCCGTGTTCGATCTTTCTCTCGTACATGCCGGGCCCCACCAACACCTCCGTCGTGAAGTTCCCCTTGAACCCGGAGAATCCCACGATAAGGGACTGGGTCAGCACCTGAATCTTGGGATGAGACGCGACCCGCTGGACCAGATCGTTCAGATAATTCCGAATCGACGCGCCCTCAATGGTCTTGTGAAGCCGGTTGGCCATGCCGCCGAGTTGGATGCTCTTCTCCACCACCACCACCTCGAAGCCCTGTTCCGCAATTCCGAGCGCGGCGTTCATCCCCGCGACTCCGCCGCCGATGACCAATGCCCTCGGGGTGATCGGAATCTGTTTCTCGTGGAGCGGTTTCAGGGTTGACGCACGGGCCACCGCCATCCGGACCAGCTCTTTTGCCTTTTCGGTCGCCTTCTCCGGTGTGTCAGAGTGGATCCATGAGTTCTGATTCCGAATGTTGGCCATCTCAAAGAGATACTTGTTCAGACCGCAGGCCTCCAGTGTGTCCATGAAAATTCCCTCATGGGTCTTGGGGCTGCATGAGGCCACAACCACACGATTCAGCCCTTCCTCTTTGATCAGTTGTTTCATCCGATCCTGCGCGTCTTGAGAACAGGTGAAGAGATCCTGCCCGGCCCAGATCACATGCGGAAGGGTCTTGGCGTATTCCTCGACCCGACTCACATTCACCGTGCCGGCGATGTTGATGCCGCAGTTGCAGACAAAGACCCCCACTCTCGGCTCCTGATCCGCCACATCCATCTCCTCGGGAAGCTCCACGCTCTTCGTACAGGTGTGCCGGGCCTCGGAGAGATGCCCGCCTGCCGCACACGCGGCCGCGCTTCCTTCTGTCACAGAGGTCGGAATATCTTTGGGTCCTTGGAAAACGCCAGATGCGTAAACCCCGGCCCGGGAGGTCTCCACCGGCGCGAAGGGCTGGGTCACCGCGAAGTTGTATTTGTCCAAGTCAACATCCAACCGTTTGGCCAGTTCCGCGGTCGATTTGGAAATCTGAAGCCCCACAGAGAGCACCGCGATGTCAAATGTCTCCTCTTGGATCTGACCCGATCCGTCCGCATATCTGATCCGCAGGTCCTGGGTCTCCCGATCTTCGTCAATGGTGTGGACCCGGGCCTTGACAAAGCGGATCCCCTCATTTTTGGCTCGGTCGTAATATTTCTCATAGTCCTTGCCAAAGGAGCGGATATCCATGTAGAAGATGGCACAATTGAGATCGTCGTGCGAGTGTTCCTTGGCCACCATCGCGTCTTTCAGGGCATACATGCAACAGACCGAGGAGCAGTAGCCGTTGCCGCACTGGTTCGTATCCCTCGAACCGACGCACTGGAGCCATGCGATCTTCTTCGGCGCCTTCTCATCCGAGGGTCTGGCGAGATGGCCCATGGTGGGGCCGGACGCGCTCAGAATCCGCTCAAATTCGAGACTCGTCATCACATTCGGATTGCTGTTGTAGTGATAGAACTGCTCCAGCCTCGACGGATCAAAGACATCGCTCCCAGGACAGAGGATCAGCGAACCGACCGGGACGTCCCGCTCCACCCGGGTCTGGTCATGTTCCACCGCGTCGGTTAGACACGCATGAACGCACTGGTAGCACTCGGAGCAGATCCCACACGCGAGACACCGTCCGGCCTCATTTTTGGCGCTCTCCTCGTCGTATCCGAGTTGGACCTCGTCAAAGTTCTTCCGACGATTCTCCGGGTCCACGCAGGGCATCTTCACCCGTTCCATCTCCGGGAATTCTTGGCCCTCCAGCACTTCGGAAGTATTCAGCGCGTCCCATGACTTCTCCCGACCTTCCCGGAGATCAGTGCCCCGGACGAACCGGTCCATCGATATCGCGGCCTCTCTTCCTGCGGCAATCGCCTCCACAATGGTGGCCGGGCCGGTCACCGCGTCGCCGCCTGAGAAGATGTCCGGGTCCTCGGTCTGGAGCGTCACCGGATCCACATTCATGGTTCCCCAGTCGCTCAAAGTGCAGGTGCATTCCTCGGTGAGACAGGCCCAGTCCGATTCCTGACCAATGGCCGGGATCACCGCGTCCACCTCGATGGTGAACTCGGATCCGGGAACCGGCACAGGACGCCGTCTGCCGCTCGCGTCCGGCTCCCCGAGTTCCATCTTGAGGCACTCGATGGCCTTGACCCTGCCGTTCTCGCCGATCACCCGCGTCGGATTCGTGAGGGTCATGATCTCAATCCCCTCCTCCGCGCATTCCTCGATCTCCTCCTTGTTCGCTGGCATTTCCTCATAGCTGCGCCGGTAGATCACAAAGGGTGTCGATGACCCGGTCCGCAACGCGGTCCGCACCGAGTCCATCGCGACGTTCCCGCCGCCGATCACCGCGACCCGGTCCCCGAGAGAGATGCGGTTGCCGAGATTCACCTCCCGGAGAAATTCGACCCCCGGATAGACGCCTTCCATATCTTCGCCTTCGATCCCGAGTATCTTGCACTCATGCGCGCCGATCCCCATGAAAAAGGCTTTGTACCCTTCTTCCCGGAGCTGGGCGATGGTGACATCCTTTCCGATATCCACGCCAGTGCGGAATTCGACGCCCAAGTCCTTGATGACCTGGATTTCCGCTTCGATGATGTTTCGCGGCAGACGGTAGGAGGGGATGCCAACCGTGAGCATACCGCCCAGCACGGGGAGTTTCTCAAAGACCGTGACGGGGTATCCTTCTATTGCGAGGAAATACGCGCAGGTCAGCCCCGCGGGCCCCGCGCCGATGATGGCAATTTTTTCCGGTGTCAGTTGATCCTTGACCTCCGGAAGATAAGGCTTCCCGGTTTCAAGGTCCTTGTCCGCGAGGAACCGATGGAGGTTCATGATTCCGAGGGGTTGCTCCACCTCGTTGCGGGTGCAGGCCCCTTCGCACGGATGATGGCAGACCCTGCCGCAGACCCCGGGGAACGGGTGGTCTTCCTTGAACAGCTTCAGCGCGTCCCCATATTTCCCGTCATTGATCAGTGCAATGAATCCTTGGACACCGACATGTGCAGGGCAGGTCGCCTTGCACGGCGCGATCCCACGCTTGCTGATCGCGTACGCGCCGGGAATGGCTTGGGCATACTGCTTGTAGGCCGCCTTCCGGTCACAAAGGGATTCGTTGTATTCATCCAAAACACTGATGGGGCACACCTTCGCGCATTCACCACAGCTGGTGCATTTGGCAAGATCAACAAAACGGGGTTCCTGGCGGATATGGGCCGTGAACTGCCCGGGCTCACCGTCAAGACTGACAATTTCTGTGTTGGTAAGTAGTTCGATATTCAGATGCCGGCCGACCTCGACCAGTTTGGGTGAGATGATTCACATGGCGCAGTCGTTGGTGGGAAAGGTTTTGTCCAGTTGCGACATCAACCCCCCCACCGCAGACGACCGCTCCACCAAATAAACGTAGTATCCGGAATTGGCCAGATCCAGCGCGGACTGCATCCCCACAATGCCACCGCCCACGACCATTACCGAACCGACCAAATTCTTGTCTTGCTGTTCCATCAATTTCTCCCTATCAATCGTCCGTTATTATGTTAAGGATGAAGAACCTCACACGTTTCACGCCTCACGCCTCACGTTTCACGCCCCACGCCCCACGCATCACGCCCCACGCCTCACGCCCCACGTCTCACGCATCACGTTTCACGCATCACGTTTCACGCCTCACGTTTCACGCCTCACGTTTCACGCCTCAATCCTTCAATAGTTCAAGCAGTTTGTTTTCCCATCCGAGGGTTGAGATGAGGACCCCGCCGAACCCTTCTTTTTTCAGGGCCGCTATCATCTCGGTTGAGATGCGGGCACATTCGCGCACCTTGTCCTTGGCCTTCTGGATTCGGGTGATCAGTTCTCTATGGATATGGACGTTCTCCAGATTGCGATCCATGTAGCGCGCCATACCCACCGATTTGAGCAGCAACACGGTGGGGATGAGCTTTCCCTTGTGCGATGGTGTGCGTCTGAGGAAAGGCTCGATTGCGGAGAGATCAAACAAGGGGGGGGTGATGAAGAATGTCGCGCCGGCATCCATCTTTCTCTGCATATCCTCGGCCTCAAGCTCGGGAGAGGGGGAGCCGGCATTCACGGTGGAACCGATCAGGAAGTCCGGCGCGCCGTTCAGTTCGATCCCGGCCATGTCCTTTCCCCCCCGAAGGCCGGTGATCATCTCCAACAGCTCGGTCAGATGGATGTCATAGACCGCCCTTGCCTCATGATGATCTCCGATTTTGGGGTCCTCCCCTGTCACGGCCATGACGCTCGGAATCCCACACGCGGCGGCCGCGAGGAGGTCTGCCTGGATGGCCAGCCGGTTCCGATCCCGACAGCAGACCTGCATGACCGCCTCCATTCCCTTTCCCTGCAATATCATGGCCCCGCCCAGCGCGCTCATCCGCATGACCGCGTTGCTCATCTCCGGCACCACAAACGCGTCCACCTTTCCCTTGACCCGTGTGGCGTTGGCCACCATCGCGGAGACATCCGTCCCCTTGGGCGGCTCCATTTCCGCGAGAATGGCAAATTTTCCCTGATTCAGCATAGACGTACCTGTTCCCTTAAAATATACCCAATTATGGCATCTTTCATTTTTCCTGAAAGGTGGTTCACACTTTTCAGTTTGCAGTTCCGCCTCTCGGCGTGCGAGACCGCCTGAAGGCGGAACTGCAAACTGGAATGTAAACCCATAAATGAAAGATGCCCCAATTATGTATATTTTTGTCTGAAGGTTTCAAACCCCCGTTTTCACGAGGGCAAGCTTTTGAAAAGTGACTGCCTCAGAAGTTTCGCTCTCAGCTTTCACCTATACTTACAGCAATTATTATGCCAAGGCGGGACATTTTTTCTATTTTGTATGAAAGATGTATGAATTCAGAGGGTTGGAGCTGTGAGGCGTCCGATGCGGGCCAACGGGTGAAAATTGGTGACTATGCCAATTTGGCATACCTGATGGGCAAAATTTCACCAAGCTCTAAGGATGGAATGAAGGTGTGCCATTTTGGCATGATCTATTTTGGCATACGGACCTATTCCTCTGTAAAAACGATTTTTCAAATCGTTGACGAGGATAGAAACTTGGTTTCTCTCTCAGCAACATAAAATGACGCGTTTTCAGCCTCTTGATTTTTCTCTCAAAGAACTTAATTTTATTCTGATTATAACGGATTTAGGGAACCCGTGAACTTGAACTTATGCTTAATACTTGAACCTGC
Organism: Desulfobacterales bacterium; assembly: GCA_029940115.1. Taxonomy (GTDB): domain Bacteria; phylum Desulfobacterota; class Desulfobacteria; order Desulfobacterales; family 4be13; genus JAOZRQ01. The sequence goes on along the minus strand of JAOZRQ010000089.1, from coordinate 5,463 downwards.
TATTGTCTCCGAAATATTTTACGGCTTTTTGGGAGAAACCACCGAAATGTTTTGCAGGGCTCGGCCTTGCGCCTCAATCGGCGATTATGGGGAATCACATTGACATTTCACGTTTATGGGCGAAAACCGCCCACAAACACAGAAATATTTTGCGCGGCTGGACCAATTGTCCCGTGGGGACTTGTGAGAACAGCCCGGCAATTTCATTGCCGTGGTCTTTGTCATCGAGAAGCTTCTTTGACACTGACTTGTTGTGGCCGGGTTTGAACCGCGGATTACTTGGATTCCGCGGATTCCGCTGATTTGGTCACGGCGAGGCACGAACGTCAGGCTCGCCTCCGGACGGCTCGCGGGGCTTCCGCTCGTGCGGTTGGGGTTTCGGTCGCAGAGGCCCAACGCGGGGCCGGTTTTCTTGGGGAGGAACTTTTGTCCGTTCCATGTGGTTTTGGGGAGAAACTTTTGTCTATCACCCGGGTCGTCTCATGTGATGGGGAATGTGATGGCTGGTAGAGGCGAACACGGGAGGGCAAAGTTCAGTGCGGGATCGACATGTCTCAGGCAAAATGCGACAATGGACTTCGGGGTTGAACGGATCTGATCCGTTTCATCCTCCAATCCGCTGTCATATTCCTGTAAAATATTTTCGGAGTTTATGAAAAAAAAACTGTAAAATATTTCGGAATCAATACCTGCTCGCAAATGAATGTTCAGGTTCACGTTCACAGAGCGGCCTCCCCGAAAAGCGTTATAATCAGATTTTATTGTAAGTGTAAACATGAGGGACCCCTCAGGTTCTTCAATATTGGAAATGAGAGTGGCAACAGGCGGGTGAGCGGCACTCGGAGTTTGCCTCTTGCTGCTTGACAGAAATTGGAAAGGGAAACCATGCACTACGAAGGAAAACATATCATTCGACCGCCGAGTGAGGCGAACAGCATCCTGTTGCAGGTCACGGTAGGGTGTTCACGCAACAAATGCACATTTTGTGGGACATACACGGGAGAGCGGTTCCGCATCAAACCGGATGAGACCGTCATGAAGGACATTGCCTTTGCGGCCGCTTATTGCAAGAGACAGCGCCGGGTTTTTCTCTGTGACGGGGACGTCATGATCATTCCTCAGAAAAGACTGCTGAAAATCCTTGCGGAGATTGAAAGCCAACTCCCCTGGGTCACCCGGGTGGGCGTGTATGCCAACGCCAAGAGCCTGAAGATGAAGACGCCGGATGAACTCAGGGAACTGAAGGCCCACGGTCTGAAGATCGCCTACATGGGCCTTGAAACTGGCGATGATGTGACTCTGAAGAAGATCAACAAGGGCGCGACGGCTGAGACCATGATTCAGATGGGAAGGAAGGCACGGGAAGCCGACATCAAGCTTTCCATCACGGTGCTACTCGGGATCGCGGGACGGGACCGGTCCCATATCCACGCACAGGAGACCGGAAGGGTGCTTTCGGCCATCGATCCTGAATATGTGGGCGCGCTGAGTCTGATGCTGATTCCGGGAACCCCTCTGCATCAGGATCATGTGTCAGGAGAATTCCCCCTGATCGAACCGGATGAGATGCTCCGGGAACTCAGAACCATGATCGCGCACACCGATCTCTCAGGCGGACTTTTTCACGCGAACCACGCGTCCAATTACCTTCCCATAAGGGCGAGATTGCCGAAAGAGAAGGCGGCCACATTGGAATTGATTGACCAGGGGCTTTCAGGCAACATCGCACTGAAGCCGGAATGGTTACGGGCGCTCTGATCAGTGGGTGTGTCCGATGGGAGGATCATCGGATAAAGGGAGAGCGGGTCCTGCTGTGTTCGGGTAGGTCCGTGGTCCGATGTCATCTCCTGACCTCTGCCCCTTTATCCCCCGAAGTTCGGGTTGATGAATTCGACGCTGTCCCCTTCTGACACCGTGACGGCCGAATATTTGTCAGGATATATGAACCGGCCGTTATGCTCCACAATCAGATCCGCATCCCCCTCCTTGAAACGCTCGATTAAAAAGGATAGGGACGTGTTTTCCGGAACGCTCTCCTTAAATCCGTTGACAACAATGTTGATTTCTTGGCTCATCAGATTGGTCTCCTCTGTAAATGCTTGTCCCGCCCGGCTTTTCATTTTTCATTTGTCAGTTGCCTCTGCCGGGCAAGGGCAGATGGAACTGAAAACTGAACTAACTGTTCGTCACAAACTCTGTGACCATCTGTTTCAGCACTTTCAGAATGCGAAAGATGTCGAAAATGTCATCACGGGAGGCGGCATAGGGGACGCTGATGCCGTAATTCTTCCCCTCCAGCACCATGAAGAACCAGAGCTGGCCTCGTATGTAACAGCCATAAACCGGATGCTGATGTTCATTGATCTCCTGGGCGACCAGCATCGCGGCCAGTGCCTGTCCTGCCGGGTCGCCGGCCGGATCCGTCTCCTTTTTGTATTCTTGAAAACAGAAATAAGGTTTTTTGGGCAGACGAAAGCCGCTGGCAATCATGCCATCCGGCCTGCCGGACATTTCCACGCCTTCAACAACGGCGCCGAACTCTCTCTCAGCAAAGAGACCGAATTTTCTGGTTGAAAAATTGACCAAGGAGAATACCGGCCCGATGAAATGCTGGATCAATTCCATCTCATTCCAGTCATGGACATGGTCTCTGAGCGTCTTTCCCAGCATCGCCAGAACCTGCTGCTCCACGTCGGAAATTTCCGCGTGGCCGTCAATCCATGTCTGCAATGTCTGATTGTCGTCTGTCTGTTCCAAGTCAAATGTCTCATCCAGCAGAGCCAATGTGCAGTTTTTGAAGTTAAGCATGTCTCATCTCCTTCAACGTGCCTAGTTCTTAACAAGTCTGCTGTTTGCAAGTTGAGCGATTGCAAACCTTGCATTCAGGATTTCTTTCCACTTTGATCTCCCTGAAACGCATATCAGCAGTTTGGATGTAGAGCAGGCGGCCCTTCAGTGTCCCCTCCATCCCTAAAATGACTTTCACAGCCTCCAGACTTTGGATGGACGCGATCAACCCGGCCATGGGGCCCAGGGCGCCCACCTTATGCTTCCGTGAGGTTTTCTGGGGAAACAGGCATTCAAAACAGGGGGTCTCATTCGGCACAAAGGTGGTCACCATCCCGTTAAGGCCGTTGATTCCGCCATGGACAAAAGGAATCCGCTTTGAAATATGGGCCTTGTTCAGCACCTTCCGGGTCTCGATGTTGTCGGTGGCGTCCAAGATGAGCTGGCAGTCTCCGATCAGCTCCATGACCGTCTCCTCCCGAATCTTTTTCTGAACCGCCTCAATATGGCAACAGGGGTTCAAGGCCCGAAGCTTTTCCATGGCTGAGGCGGTTTTGGGTCTGCCAACATCCCCGGTCTGGTGAAGTATCTGGCGGTTGAGATTCGACAGGCTCACAATATCCCTGTCAACGATTTTCAGACACCCGATCCCGACAGCGGCCATGTAATAGGCTGAGAGGGAACCGAGGCCGCCGGCCCCGGCGATGAACACCTTGGCGTTCTTCAGTTCTTCCTGTCCCCGGATCCCGATCTCGGGAATGATGAGCTGCCTGTCGTATCGGATATGTTCTTCAGAAGATAGTGATTTCATGATCAACTGTCTGTCGTATCGGATATGTTCTTCAGAAGATAGCGTTTTCATGGGGTTCTGGGTTGCTGGGTTTTGGGTGCTGGACTCTGGGTTTGTCAAGCAAGTACCCAGTACCCAGAACCAAGGGGACCCAAGGACCCAGTACTCAGAGCTAAGGAGCTAATCAAGCGCAATACCGAGTTCCCTCAGTTTCGCGGCCAAGCGTTCCGCTCTTTCTCTTTCCTGATCAGCCCGGGTGGCCTCCTGATCGGCCCGGGTGGCCTCCTGATCGGCCCGTGCAGCCTCCTGTTCAGTCCGTTTCCGGAGTTGGCCGGTGTCAAGCAGCATCTCGCCTGTCACGAGATCCGCAAAGACCGGCCTCCTTCCCTGCGTCCTCACCTTCACCCCCATCTCCGGCATTCGCAGGTGCCCTTTGGAATCAGGACGCATTTTACGCATCCGGCCTTTTCCCTTCCGCCACAGATGCAGGCCGACCCGCTCACGCGAGGTGAGCGGGTCAACGACAAGATATGCGGGGATCCCGAGACGGGCATACAGGGAGACCTTCTCTTTCATGTCCTTCAGACGGCTTTTCGGGGAGATGATCTCCACCGCGGCCAGCGGGGGCGGCTCCTCATCCAGGTCGTAGGATGAGGGCGGGTCGGCCTGGAACGGGATGATCAGGAGATCCGGCGCGATGCGCTGCATGATTCCCTCAGTGTCCCGGTAAACCATGAAGGTGTCCGCCAGAAAGCGCATCCCCCTGTTTTCAAGAAAGTCTCTCAAGATTTCGGAGAGATAGGTCAGCCATTCTCCATGAAGTCCTCCCGCGGGCATCAGCTCCTCCTCTGTCTGATAGGCATAAGGGTCGGTGTCCCAGTCACAAAGAATGTCCGGCGGAATCCAGCCGGGACGGTCGGGCGTCCCGTCATCCGGCGGTCTCAGCATTTTCAGGCCGGCATCCGCATGAGCATCCGCAAGTGCCTCATTCTCCGCCAATATCCCGCTGACATCCGGCATTTCAGCCGTGACCGGTTCCTGCAATGTCTCAGTCATTGTTTTCGTCCTCCCTCAGTCCCCGGCAGAAGCGTCGGGCACGTTTAGGGCATTTTTGTATGAAGAGTAGTACATCACTTTTTAAGTCCGTAACCTCTTCATGCTCCCGCCGGATTGACAAATCCGGTGGCTCGGATTTGCCAATCGTTCGACGACTCGACGACTCGACAGAGCTCGCCGAAGTCTGAGCTCGCCGAAGTCTGAGCGTTCGACTGAGCTCACGCCGAGCCGGCGAGGGGGTACGAACTTACAAAGTGGTGTAGAGCAATTAATGTTTGTCCGGGCAAGAAACCCAGTTTTTTGAAAAGACCTGGGTTTTTTTATAAACCCTAAGAACGCTGTAACATCCCTAGGAGGCGTTGGGAAATCCGGTTTCGTCTCCATTGATAGGGCGTTCTCGGTCGCGCAGACCGCGCAACCGAAACATCGTTCCATGTCCACTGACGGGACTTTTTCTGCATATGCAAACGTCAGGGGCCAGACGAAACATCGTTCCATGTCCACTGACGGGACCTTTTCTGCGTATGCAAACGTCAGGCGCTCAATGCAGGTTTCGCAAGCCAAACACTGCTCCGGATCAAAGACCGGCTGAAATTCAGGAGCTTGGCCATCCATTTCTTTCTGGTTCATAAACCCGTGCGGATTCTTCGTGACTTTCCAGATGGGCATCCTCTGATGCGGATGACACTTCTGGCTCATCAACCGTCGCGGGGTCGCCATGGCTTTCCAAGTGGGCATCCCCTGATGCGGATGACACTTCTGGCTCATCAATCGCCGCGGGGTCGCCATGACTTTCCAGGTGGGCATCCCCTGATGCGGATGACACTTCT
>JAOZRQ010000088.1:12505-16773 GCA_029940115.1 Desulfobacterales bacterium | reverse complement strand
TCATTTACAGGCAAGTTGAGGTTCAAGTTCAAGCATAAGTTCAAGTTCAAGTTCACGGCCTCCCCTAAATCCGTTATAATCAGTCCGAATCCTCCATCCCCCCATGCGCGGCCGTCACAGACGCCGGAGACCCGGATGCGTCCATTTTCAGGAATGGGGAACGGGTCGGCAAAATTTTCGGGCAACATTTAAGGTTTACAACTTAGGGACTCGGAAAAAACGCATCATCCCATGAGAATTTTGAGAGGAGTGCTGAAATGAGCCCCAGGCGACATTTTGGCACCCGCTGAAATGCCAAAATATCGCCTAGGGGCTCATTTCAGCACTCCCTTCCACTCCTTTTTGGACAATGCGTTTTTTCTGAGTTCCTTACAGCTTATACAAAAAAGTTCATATTAGGCGTTGTCCCAAGTTCAGGAGGGGTTTCAAAGAACTTGCAAAGGATATTCTCCACTTCTGCCATCTCCTTCGCGTTGCGGATGTTCGTATAAAACGTATGGCCGTATCTGAAGTTGGCGGAGAAGTATAACGCGAATTTTTTGAACCGGCCCAAGGCCCTTCTCGGGTCAAAGTGCTTGGCCAAGAGCTTTGCCATGGCGATTGCCGAGTCGAAATGGATATCCGGTCCCGGGATCAGGCCCTCTGACAGGGAGGCGAATATCCACGGGTTTGCCACCGCCATCCTGCCGATGGCAACCCCATCACATCCGGTGCGTTCCAGCATCCTCCGGCAGTCTTCATGGGAGAACACGTTGCCATTGCCGAAGACCGGGATGGTGACCGCGGCTTTGACCTGTCCGATGTATTCCCACTTGGGGGGACGGGCCCGGCGGTCAGGCGCGACCCGAGGATGAAAGGTGAGCGCGTCCGCGCCGGCCGCTTCCAATCGTCTGGCCAGATCAACTGCCCCATGCGGGTCATCTTTCCATCCCGTGCGAAACTTGACGAAAAGGGGAATGGAGATCGCCCCCCTGATCCGGTCCACAATCCGCACGGCACGGTCAGGGGTCTTCAGAAGGGCCGCGCCGCAGTCTTGACGACAGATCAGCCCAGTGGAACATCCGAAGTTGATATCAACGCCGAAAAATCCCTCATCCTCAATCCGCCGGGCAGCCGCGGCCATGATTTCAGGATCGTTCCCGAATATCTGGCAGACTAGCTGGTTCAGCTCCTCATCCCGCCATTTGAAATACGCGGACGTGTGCCGGTTTTCGTTGGGAATGGTATTCGCGCGGCACATCTCTGTGAACAGGAGCCCATATCCTCCAAATTCTGAGACCAGCTCCCGGAACGCGACATGCCCCAAGGTGGCCATGGGGGAGAGGGAAAGCCGTTTGTCAATGGTCTGGTTTCCAATGGTCAGGGGCCGATTCAGCTGGCTGGAAAGCGCGGTCCTCATCTCTCACCTCGATTCCAGAAAGTCTTTCAAGTTGATGACCTTCTCGCTTTTCGCGGTCTGCTTCAGAGAGCCTTTCATCTTTGATTTCCGTATCTCTCTGACAACCTCCTGGAGATCGGGGTTCTCCTCCACCAGCTTGTAAATTTTTTCATTCAGCTCCTCCCACGCCGTGTCCAGCTCGCCGACATCCAGCTCAAACCCGAACAGCGTTCTCAGGAGCCGGGCCAGAGCGGACAACACGCCGAAATGGACGATCCCTTCGAGATAAAATGGGCAATGTCCCCATAGGCTGACACACCGGAATCCCTTTTTCTGCCCCTCTGACTGGATGATGGCATGAATCGCGGCAGGTCCCTGATAGGATATCGGAGTCACCCTTTCCTCCTTCAGCCGGGAAAAGAGGGCCTCATCCGAGGCGATGCCGGATATGAGCCGGTCCGAATGGAGCACATTGTCATACATGCTTCCGAGTGTGATGACGGTTTCAACGTCCAGCTTTTTGCAAAGGGCAAAAAATTCATCTGCAAATCGGAACCATCTGAGCTGGGGTTCATTGGCCTTCATGATGACCAGATCATTCCCCTTGGGATGGGCAGCATGAAACCCCCCTCCCGGGGGCATGTAACTTTTCATCTCCCCTTTCACGACATCTAGCAGCGGGCGCGCCTCATCGTATCTGTAAAACATGTCTGGATCAAGCGAGGCAAAAGATTCAGCCTGAAGCTTGCGGATCAGATACTCGACCATGGTATTTGAAACATCCAGCGCGTTTCCCCAGCCGTCAAATCCCGCGATGAGGATCGGCTTGCTCAATCGTGGCAACTTCTGGATACGGATTCCCTGTTCGTTCATCATGATTCTTTGTCTGGCCCACGTCCTGCCGGATCTGCCAAGGGCGTTTATTCGCCAAAGGCGCTTGTCTGACAGGCGAGGCATTTTTTGAATTTTCATCTCGTTCCCACGCTTCGCGTGGGAACGCAGGAGGGACGTTCACTCCCGACAGAAAAAAGCCGGGTTTCTTTGTTCGCTCATTTTTTTGTCCTGCACAAAGAAAATTCTGGAAAATTTTTGTTCAAAATACTGGCATCCTTCATTTCATATGAAAAGTGGTTTGCACTTTTCGGATGGGAAAAGTTTGCAGTTCCGCCTTCAGGCGGTGTGGCACCGCCTGAAGGCGGAACCACAAACTTTTTCGTCTCAAAAAACTGTAAACTGATGGATGAAGGATGCCCAAAATACTCATCATTAAATGTCATTGAATATCAAATATAAGCTTCTTCTCTGGATTTGCAAGGTTTTTACCGTGAAAATTCCCAAAAACCGTTTTTTTGTTTCAAAGAAACTCAAAAAACTGAGTTTTTCCCTCGACATTATGATATTTCCAGTTACCAGTTTCCAGTTGACTTGGTGGACGTTACAGGTTAATATGCCCTATTTTCAATTTTGTTGGAGCATCTCCGTTTGAGGCACCTCACCATGTGCCTCTCACCTGATGTTTCGCTCACATCGGCCAGGCGGGAGGATATCCTCTCACCCCTTGCCCCTTAACTGGGGTGATGAAAATGTTGCCGATGCTCCCAAAAATTGGTCCCAGTTTTGTTCCCCATTGTTCAACTGGCTGATTTTCAAGGCAAAAAAATGGGGAACAAAAACGGGATCACAATCGGCAACCCTGTCTGTGACATTTTCATCAGCCCACCCTTAACTGATTTAAAGAGGAGATGCTGAAATGGCAAAGGATCTGAAAACAAGGATTATGGAATCTCTGGAAAATCTTGTCACGCTTGAGATTGTGACCGCGGTGGGACAGGTTCATCCCGAACTCAGTGATTCAGCCGAAGATGCAGGCAAACGCCCGCTGGAGATTGATTACAGCAAAAATCCGAAAATGATCCTGACCCGCATCAACCTTCTGCAAGGGGACGTCACCACCATTTACCATGAGGAGTTTGTCACCGGCGAGTATCAGGCGTTGCGGGAGTTTCATGCGGCGAGGGAGAAAGAGGGCCACCACATCGTGATGCAGAACATTGAGGTGCTGGAGAGACTGCTCAAACTGATCAACCAGCATGTTGAGGAATAAGGCATGTCAGCGTTCACGGATCAAATCAAGAACATCGCACAGGATCTGCTCAACCTTGAGGTGAACACGATCATCAAGCCGAACATGACCGGCAGAAAGATGCCCCTTCCCCGTCATGCGCTGATGGACATCGCGCAGACCTATGCCCTCAAACTGGCTGACCTTGACCTGCCGCTGGAGATGGAGATCGGCCCCGGCAGCTTTGAAGCGTTCAGCATCATCCGTGAACGGGCGAATGAGGGGATGAAGGCGATCAAGACGAGACCCAGTCGGCGATCCCTGAAAAAGGATGAGGCGGACATGGTGATCTTGTTTCGGATCAAGCGGATGTCAGATCAGATCAAAGGGATATTCAAATCGCTCGAAAACAGAAAGGCGGAACTGTGGGACAACAATGTGCAACGTCAGGAGGTGGATGACTCGCCGCCTCTGCCCCTGCTCTCAAAAGAGCTGGTCCTGATTCGGAAAATATGGGAAATGGGGGTGGAGGAGATCGCCATGCAGACGCTCATTCAGATGGATGGGGATGTGCTCACGAGGATCAATGAGAGATATATGAATGAGGAGAACGCCATCCTGCATAAGCTTCACGAACAGAATGTCAGAACATCCCTCAGATTCTGGGGAGAACTGATCGGCATTGTCAAGGACTTCTTCGGAACCCTTGTCAAATGACAGCCCCCATATGCTCGGTTGCCCCGTATGCTCGGTTGCCCCATATGCTCGGTTCGGATTGCCAAATCCGAACCCCAGTCCCGCCGGGGGACGGTTGCTCGGTTCGGATTG
>JAOZRQ010000088.1:0-12405 GCA_029940115.1 Desulfobacterales bacterium | reverse complement strand
GGGGACGGGTTGCTCGGTTCGGATTGACAAATCCGAACCCCACACAGCCCGCCGGGGGACGGGTTGCTCGGTTCGGATTGACAAATCCGAACCCCAGCCCGCCGGATTTGGCAATCCGGCGGAAGCGTCAAATGACAGGTGGCCCCACACGCTCGGTTCGGATTGCCAAATCCGAACCCCAGCCCGCCGGATTTGGCAATCCGCCGTGAGCGTCAAATGACAGATGGCCCCACACGCTCGGTTCGGATTGACAAATCCGAACCCCAGCCCACCGGATTTGGCAATCCGCCGCGAGCGGGTTGCCCGGTTCGGATTGACAAATCCGAACCCCAGCCCGCCGGGGGACGGGTTGCTCGGTTCGGATTGACAAATCCGAACCCCACACAGCCCGCCGGATTTGGCAATCCGGCAGTTATCGCTTCCCGAGTCCGAAACCGTCCTCGCCCGAGGTGTCTTCGTGGTAGCCGCTGGAGTTGTATATCTGGATGACACGCAACAGCTCGGTCAGGTCAATGCGCCAGTTCGTTGGGTTGTAATCAGCACTGTGGGGTTTGCACTCGGCATGGCCATAGCCAGCGCCATAGCCGTCCTCTCCGTTCGCATCACAATGATAGCCGATTTTGTTGTACAACTGGATCATCCTCAGCAGCTCGCTCAATGTGATATTGTAGTCCGTGGGCGCGTAATCCGCTCTGTGATAGTGACGGCTGTCCGAGAAATCAGGCGAGGCATCCTCTTCTGTGGCGATTACGAGGGACGGGTCGATGCTTCCGGTGTGCAGATGCCCGTCGGCCCACATCCGGTTCAGATCAGCATTCCGGAGCACCACGCTTCTCAGAGTCACGGCCGCGTCGTCATATCCGCTTCCGTCCCCGTCTGAATCGATCCTCATGATTGTGAAGGATTCCAGGTTCGCCACTTGGTGCTGGATTTCAAAACGCAGATACGCGTCCGGGGACTTGCCGGTATCCTCTGTCAGATGGCCCAGATGCAGAATGTCCCCCTCGTCCGCGCTGAAGTCCCATACGATATCACGGTCATCCACCACAAATATGTCGGCCCCCCGGAATCCCGTGAATTCGTCCGCACCCGGTCCACCGATCAGGATGTCATTCTCATATCCGCCGATTAGATTGTCATCCCCCTGACTGCCCAAGAAGATGTATGAATGATCGGTGCCGGAAGTGCGCGTGAAGTCGCTGTATGAAAACCCGTGATAGTCCTCCATCTTGGCGGCCCCCGATACGCCCTTGAGCGACACGGAACGGGACGTGTCCGAGAAATCGCCGACCCTCCAGCCATGCCATTTGCTGAAGAGATACGCGTACACCTGCCATTTCCGTGTCTCCGGCAGTTCTTTGTCAAACACCAGTATCTCGGCCAGATGACCGTCGAACACTTGTTCAAATTCAAACTCCCATTGTTCGTCCGCGAAGTTCCATCTCCTTTCCTTCTTGGCCCCGACCGCCATGTCGGTTCCGAGCCTGGTCTCCTCCTCATGCACAAAAGGCCCCCCGGTCCAGAGACCGTTCAGGTCAATCTGGGTCTCTCCGTCATTCCGCCGCACGGCCGATATGAGCCATTCGTTTTTCACGCGCCGGTTGCCATAAACCGCGGCATTCTCTGTCGCGACACGGATCTCTCCGCGGTGCGAGGGGTGGGCGGATCCGGCTATCCCGATCTCGAAGAAGGGGCCCGACGCGATGATCTGGTCATTGTTGCCCACAGAGCGGAACACCGAGAACAGGGTGACATTGCCGCCCGGGAACGCGAAGGCCGGTTCCGGCAGTTCGAGCCAGCCAGTTCCGTCGAGCGCGATGGTCGGTCTGCCCGAAGGGGCCACCTCATCTGTGACGATCTCCGCCGCGGTTATCACTCCGCTCACCGAATCATAGAACTTGGCGATGTTGCCGTTTCCTGAACGATCCGACAGAAGGTTGGGGGATGCGACTCCTTTTTTCAGTTGTTCCGAGTGGTAATAGGCGTCGGCCCAGTACAACGCGTCGGTTCCGTTGCCGAGCGAGGGCCGGAATATTTCCAGATTGAGCGTAGCGGGGACGTCCATGCTCTCTCCATCCCCGAACTGCATGGTGATCCGCAGGTCGTCTCCGCCCGGGGCGGTATGTTCAAGCACAACCTTTCCGGCCTCCAACTCGGTCAGCGTGACGGTGCCTTCCGGTGCAAGGGGACGACCGTTGAACAGGAGCCGGATGCCGTCCGGGATCTCCGGGAATCTGATCTGGATGTTCTCCGGCGGGGTGTCCGAATCCGTAATCTCCGGGCGGAACTGGGTGAAGCCGCCCTCATAAATGGTCAGGGTGGCATCAAGCAACGAAGGGGCCGTGTTGCTCCTGAACGGATTCGTGCTGTTCTCAAATTCGGCCAGATTGATCCATCCGTCCCCGTCGCTGTCCTCATCCGCATCATTCATGAGCTTGTTCAGGCCGTATTTCTCCTCCCACCAGTCCGGCATCCCGTCCCCGTCACTGTCGGAAAGAACATTCACGAACTCCAGGTCCGCTTCATAAGACGCACACCGCCGCGGCTGGCCAGCCAGGATATACTGCCAGTCCGGTGACTTGGGGATAATACGGGCGGTGATCCCGTTGACCTTTGCTTCTATGTGGTCATACTGCTGGTACGCCTCCGGGAGCGGAACCGCATCGTCGCCCATATCCATTCCCTCGGCGGTGATGACCGCCTCATGGGGAACCTTGATCATGTACGCGTGGACGTTGCAGTCCACGCACTCCCCGTCTTCATAGGCTGTGCATCTGAGGCATTCCACCTCGGTGGCGAATTCATAGCTTTTTTGTTCGCCGTCCTTTGCCCGGATGGTCCACTCCACGTTTCCATCGGTCATCTCAATCCTGTTCCCTTGGATGGTGTTGAACACCTTACCCCAAATCACCGTCTCCGGCTCGGGGATGCCGGCGTCGGAGACACCGGGCAAAGGAAAAAGAAGGCATATGATGACAAAAAAACGGAATGGAAAGCTGTCTGCATTCATGGTTCGTCCTCCTTACATGATCTCTTGAGACCTTGATCTCTTGAGACCTCCGATCTCTTGAAACCTCCGAGGTTTTGAAAACCTCGGAGGTCTTATTATGGAGGTCTTATTTCCCGCCGGATATGGCATATGTCTGGAAAAAGAGTTTGATATCCGTCACGGTCTCAATGAACGTCTTGACCCCATAGTCAGCATCATAGTGGAACGTGCCGCCCGGGATGATGATCATCCACTGGGTGTTCCACACGGATCGACCGATAAGACGGCTGTCATAGCTCATCTGGCTTGCGTCAAAATAGCCGCCATCATGGTAGGCCCGGCAGCTCGAGTGTCGCCGGATCTGTGTTGTGCCGTTCAGGGAATCCAAGGACGGGAACCAGTCCGGATCGTTCATGTCCGACTCGCCTGCCGGCATGGGAACCGGGAGCTTCTGCTCCACCACGGTCCATTCCCGTGTGTCCATGTCCGAGCTGTTCGGAACCAGCATCACGTCCATTCCAGTGGGAACAAGATAGACCCGCGGGGTTTCGGAGAGCTTGCTGTTGTCATACCCCTCGAACCAGAGTCCCACCGAGCGCACCTTGGTGGCAAAATTGGTCGGATCATACGCATGATCCCCGCCCCCGAGACGATGGCCGAAGAAGTTCTTGCCGAAAAGGATGTTGCTCTCGAACGGAATCACAATCCCCGGCTGGCTTCCTGCATCTTCCTGGGTGAATGGCCGGCAGAACTTGCGGAACTCGGGGACCTTCCAGAGATCTTTGACTTTATGCTTCTCCAACACCTTCCGCCATCTGCCGTGATGTCCCTCTCCCTGTTTCACCCGGAACTTCTCGTACCGCAGGGAGAAACGTCCTGTTTCAGTCTGGGGATTGTTGAAGCCCATCTGTCCCTTGAGCGCGTCAAAATTGGCTTTCATCCGAGCCAGAATGTCGCCCAGACCGCCCTGGCCCACGATATACTGGCCGTCCTGCCACTGTCCCAGAGTACGCTGTTTCACGATATCCGTGAGCAGGGGCTTTGCAGACCCGGCATCATCATCGCTCAGGTTGGTTTCGTAGTCGTAAGCTTTCCCCGCAAGGTACGCGTATCGGGCCGCAATGTCGAACATGCTCCGGTACTTGGAAAGGGCTTTGTTCATGCTGAGACGGAAGGCCATGTCCATGTATCGTTTGCCTTGGGTCTTGGATGCAACCTTTGCATTGAAGGCTTTGCGCTCGTCCATCAGACGCTGGCCTTTGGCAAGCACAGCCCGGTATTTTTCGGAAACCTGGCGCATGTGTTCCCTGGCCTTGAAGACCGCCAAGCGCATGGGGGCCTCGTTGCCGAGCAGGGAGTCAATCTCCTTCAACTGTTGCTGAATCTCGTATTTGTATTCATTCTTTGCGATCTCATCTTCCATGGCCATCTCTGCGAATTCCATCTCAACCTCCGCAACCTCACCCGCGACTTCCATGCCAAAGGCAGTTGCTTGGAGAGCCGTGGACGCGGATTCTCCGCCAAGCTTTATCGCCATCCGCGCGGCAAAGGAGGGATCGGAGGAGAGCCCCACGCTTTTGGGGAGTCCCTCGAGTGCCGCCATTGCCAATCCGTCAATCTCCTCAGCAGTGTTCTGCAACTGTCCGATCACCTTGTTGCTCGCAAGCATCGCATATTTGAAGGCTCTGCTCTTCTTTTCCCATTTGTCCCCAATTTTCAGATTGTCGGCATTCAGTTTCGACCGGGCATCCAACAGATCCATAGCCGTCTGGACATCGTCAACAGCACCATTATAGTCGTTCAGAGCCAGTTGGAGGTCGGCTTCGGCCTTGAGCAGTTCGATCAGTGCTTGATGGATTTCTCCTGGGGATCTGCGCATTCCCCATTCCGAGGGAGCTTGGAAACTGTACTTGCCCGTACTCTTGGGAAACTGGACATTCAGCTTGTCGTTGAAGTCCGTGCTGGTATAATCCGATGCTTGGTCCACATCCTTCATATCCGTGTCAAAGAAATGTGAGAAAGCCCCTCGCAGGTCATCAAACTCATCATCGTCATATTCGACGAAGCTTTTGTTCATGGGTGCAAAATACGCGGTGAACTTACTGCTTGGCTCTGGAACAGTTTTATCGCTCACCTCATTCACATCCACATACATGTACAGGAAATAATCAGGCCCTTTGTATCCTGCCGGGAAAGGCTTGCCTGAGCCGATGGTTCCCTCATAAGGTGTGCCGAATATCTCAATGAGCCGGTTCCGATAATCAAGGTCCTGCTCATCCACCTCTTCGGCAAATGCCTCGGTGTCATTGGTCAACTGTCGTATCCGGTTCTTCAGGTCATTGGCATGGTTGAATATCACCTGAACATTTTCCATCGCACCCATTGCCCGCTCATAAGCCTGCTCGAACTGGGTGGCCGCGTTGGATGCGCCCGGAACCATTCTTGACGGATCAATGTCAAAGGGAACCGCATCGGTGGCAAGTCCCAGCGGATTCAGGCCGGCGTTGGCATGGTCATAGTCCTGCTGGATTTGACGGGCTTGGGATGCTATTTCGAGAAGTTCCGGCACGGTGGTCCGGTCAATCCGCTTCAGACCGCTGTTGTCCGCAATCTTCAGAATTAGCGCGCCATACTTGTCAGCGTTCTCCCTGCCCATGGTCTCCCTCAGGGCAGCCATGAACTCGCTCTCTGTCCTGTATCCGTTATCCTGGATGGTGTGCAAGGTATTTCTCACCTCCAACGGAACGTCTTCCCTTTCCAAACGGTCCATGTCAGCCTTAGTCAGCTTGAACGCGACCGAAGAAGGAAGAATGGCATTGGCCACGGCCCAGTCAGCCAAAGCCCCGATCGCAGCCCGTCGGCCCCATCCCTCAAGCCCCCAAGCCCGGTTCTGATTGGTGTCCCTGTATCCCTGCCACTGTCCATCAGGATCTTCCACATATTCGGACCGGTAGGTCAGGTTCACCACTTCCTTGCCAACCTTGGCCTTTGCGGCCGCTGTTTCCGCGAACTTCCGCTCATCCATGTAGTCCACGTCCATGACCACACCCTCGATCTGGAAGCTCTCAGAACGGGATTCCCAGTTGAAATTAGGATGGGCCAGGAGATCATAATGCCCCTTGAGCGCGGTCAGATAGTGGCCCCACGCGTCCCCGTGCCCTTGGGGATATGTGGCCCTGCCGTCCGCCTCATTAATGAAGCCGTCTTTGTTCACGTCACTGATGCTATAGGAGAGCGCGTAAGCCGCCTCTCCTTCGGCCTTGGTGAAGTTCCAGAGCAGGCGGTTGTACGCAGGTCTTGCGCCCTCCTCATCCCTGCCCCGCAAGAGTTCAAGCTCCTCATCAAGCAGGGTCGGGACCTGGTTCATGAACGTGAAAATGGCAGGGGCCAGGCTCCCATATTCCACGCTGTCCGTGCCAAACCCGATGGTCGGATCGAGCGCGTCGGTGTAAGCCTCATTTCCGAGCAGGGTGTAGAACCCGGCAATCCGGCTCGCGGCAAGGAGCATCGCGGCGGTAAGACCTGATGAGGCCGTCGTTGACCCTTCCATGTTGATGCTCAGGTCCTCAGCACGGTTCAGCACGGTCTGATAAAGCTCGATCAGCCCTATGTTCTCAATCACATCCTTGTCCGGATTGAACGCTACCGCGCCCTCGAACCGTTGCCCGGCTTGGGTGATCATGCTCGTATAGGTGGCGGGGCTGTCGCTGCTGTAAAAGTCTTTTATCCGGGCCTCAAAGGGGTTCAGCCCGTTTGTGACGCGCTTGACCCAGCCCTCGGCCAGTTGTGCCTCGAAGGTTTCCGAGGGATCTTCCTCGTCCTTGGGGGGGCGGGAGTTGGCCGCACCGGCCCAGTCGGACCAGGATGCCGGGTTATTTCCGTCGCTCTCTTCATGCCGGTACCGACAGAAAAAGAAGTTGTCCACGAGCAGGGCCGCACCCGCACCGGTCATGGCGACTTCAGGTCCGTCACCCGGGAACGATTTCCAGGTTCCCGAGGGTGCGTCGCCCGGCGGAGGCTGTTTCGTGCCGTCATCCTCACGGTACCGCCACTGGAACACAACATCCCCCGGATTGGCCCCAAAATCCGCGGTGTGGCGCAGGGTGATCTTCTCGTCAAACACGTTGTCCGACTTGATGGTCTTGATCGCCCCGCGGTACTTGTCATTCACCACTTTGATGATATGCAACGCGACCGGCAGGTTCCCCAAGGCCGGATTGTTGTTCTCGGCCAAGGTCACATAGCCCTCGGAAAGAGGGGGATTGGGGTCCATCAATACCGCGTTCGGCACCAGCGCAAGCCCTTTCCCCAAGGCCATCTCAGGAAAAGGACGGGCATCACCGGTATCACTGCCCGATTTGATTGCCTCACAAATCGTGTCAAATCCGCAGTTCTGACACAGGCTGTGAAGGGAAGCGCACATATCATCAAACTGCTTCTCAAACAGGGTTTCATGATAGGATTCCAGTTCCTTTCGGGCATCACTGAGTCCCACTGTGTAAGCCCCCTCGTCATCCTTCAGGTTCGCAGGGTCTCGGGTCAGGTTGTAAAGTTCTTTCACCTTCCCCTTGAACGCATCGTTCGCGCCTTCCAACTTTTCGATGGTTTTCCACTCCTCGTTGGTGAGAATGTTCGGCTGCAGCACATACACCGACGGTGGCGAGTTTGTCAGTCCGTCGTCTCCCAAGGTCTTGCCGTTCAGAAATCCGAGTATTCCGAGTTCTTCGGTCAGGGGGTCGTAAAAGAAGCGGGTCTTCAGTCCCGAATGAAGCTCCTTGAAATACCAGAGTCCGCTCACCACCTTCACCTTTCCCGCGGCAGGCTTGAAATCTTCCGGCATGTCGTCCACTGACAGTTCCACAGTGCGCTTCTCCAGCGCCTGAACCAGTCGAACCAAGTACGAGTCGTACATTTCATCCTTTTCCATGTCAGGATTGGCATCGTCAAAGACCACCTGCCCCGCTGCCCATCCCAGGACCATGGGCAAGCCCTCACGGCTCCCCGGATGATCCGCGCGGTACTCTCCGCCGGCAAAGGTCAGGGTTTCCCCGGCTTTGAGAACCGGAACCTCATCAGGCCACTTTGTGTTGTAGCGGACTTCAATCGCTTTGGCTTTGCCGAGCATATCCTCCGGAAATGCGTCATCATCTGATGTCACCGTGCCAGTCGGAAGCCAGGGAACCGGATCTCCTGGCCCTTCGACAATACCGTAGCCCTCCTCATTCTCCTTGTTCTCATCCTTGTCATACCAGAACGAAGGTGCCAAGGGATACCAGAAATACGCGAACAGATGGGCATTGCCGGAGACTGCCCAAGACTGGCCTTTGTGGTCCTTCCAGTAACAATTCCGGGCCGGATTCCCGTTTCTGCCGCAGATCTCCGTCGGCGGCGCACCCCCGATCACTTGATTCAACGGATAGGGAGCCTCCACCAGATCACCGGCCTTCATGGAAAATATGAACTCATACCCGTTGGCGGGATCCTCCCGCTCAATGTCAAAGAGTTCCATGCCGTGTTTGGATTCAATCACATCATAATACTGGAGCAACACATAATTGTCAGATGTGTATGCCGGATTGCCATCCACAGTCTCTGAGGTGATGTTCAGGTCATCCCTGAGCGCGAACACTGCTTGGGGCAAAATATCTTTGTGTTCCTCCCGGAAAGAGGACGCGATCAGCGCGTGTTCTTCGTTGGGGTTGTATCCCGGAAGATTCGGATCCGGTTGCTGATAGATCTTCAGTCTCTTATATCTTGCCGGGTCCAAGTATTCTTTTGGTTCCCCGTTCCGGTCCGGCCAGGTCGGATAGACGCCGTCTGACCCCTTACATTCGCTTCCCATTTGGCTTGCGATCACGATGCGCTTGGTTTCAGAGGGCCATTGGCAAGCATATTTGACCGATATGGAGGGCCACAGGATGTTGTCACGTTCATCGTACCAGATCACCACAAGATCATCGTCATTGGAGCTGGTAAACTGCTGATTCACCGGAAATATCTGACCCTGCATGGTCTCCCGGTCATACACGTTCGCGTTGTATCGGGATTTTTCCCAGAACACATAGCCGTTATGGGTCGCAGCGTCGTGGGCTTCATGGGTGATCTCTTTGCCGATCTCAGCAGTGTCCGCATCAATCTTCTGGTTCCATGTCCGGGTCTCCACCACCCGGACATAAGCTTTCTCCGTGGTCAGATCGCCGACTGCCGCGCCGGATTCGGCTTTGGTGAAAAGCAGGGTGGTTCTTCCCGGTTCTGACGCAGTGAAGTCGAGGCTCTGGGAGACTGCCGCGTCGTTTTCCGCGTATTTGAGCGAATCAAACGCGAACTCGTCATCCCCGCGAGGATCCAGCGGAACTGGCAAGGTTTCTGCCACATGCTCATAGTGAGCTGTTTCGGGCCATTTGGTGGTGATGGTGGTGATCAGCTTCTGGTCGCAATCCCCGCCCTCCTTGCTCTGCCACTCCAACTGGAAGGTCCGGTCCCCGATCAGCGGGAAGAGTTTTTTGTCCGAACTGCTCCAGTAATAGAGTTCCTCCCCTTTCTGATCAACCTCGGAGGAGTCCGCGGAAGTCGGCTTTAATGGCTCAACATCGGTGGCCGTCTGCCCGATCACCTCGTTAAGAACCTCATTGAGATTATCCGGGCATGTTTCTCCTTCCGGGCATTTTAAGGTTGAAGCTGAGAGTTCGACCGGATTCCCGATGGTCACCTCCACATCATAGCGATGAGACGCATACTGCCAAGTGATCTGAACGGGCTGGTCCATGGGGTATGTTTTTTCATAGACCTCCTTGACGGTATCGGTCATGGCTCCGGGGGTGATGTTATCCCTGTATCCCTCAATTGCCAAGCATCCGCTTTTGGCAGAACATGTGACAGATACGCCCGCTTCCTTCCAATGTTTGCCGGCCTCTGGCGTGAGGAGGCTCGGTTCAACGTCCCCCATTGCAACAGGCATGGTCATGATTTGGAGCGAATATTCGGTTTTCCTGTGAAAAAGGAAGGATTTGGGGCCATTCATCGTTATTGACTTGCTCCAGACAGACGCAGCTCCTTCACTGGTGTCCCCCTCACTGGCATCCCCTTCCCCTCCCGAGTCAGGCAATTCCACTCCTGAGCCGAAGTCCACCTTCACGCTCTTCCATTGGTTGCCCTCGACGTAGCTGTAGGTATAGTCTTTGATGACATGGCGGGTGTCCTTGGTCGGGTTGTAAACTTCGCCATTAATCCGGATCGTCACTTCTTCTCCGGCCGGGTACCAGTGCCTCCCCTTCTCCGGACTCGGATTGCCGATGTTCTCAAAATATCCCTCAGACACACCTGATTCTGAAAAATTCTGATCAATTTCCAAAAGATAGTCAATTTTTTCTTCATCAAGGTTATTCACCCGCTTTACAGCGAGATCCTCCGCACACACCTCATCATCTTCATCGTAATAGGTGAATCCGGCTACAATAGATGGCTTAAAACTTTCACCAGCCAAAGCGCAGTGACTGGAATGAACTTCGACCTCACCTTCTGCATCCTTCTCTGCGGTGACTTCGATCTTTGTGTCAGATAGTACCTTGTAAGTTACAGACGTTCCACCGATTGTGACTGAGGTCACTGGCGATACAGAGTCTTCAAAGCCTTCTCCCTCAATAGAAAAGTTTTCGCCCGGAGCCACCGCTGTGGAACTGATGCCCGTCATATCCATGAACTTTTCGATTTTGTAGGAACCTATTGAGTCATTATAATCCCAATCATTCGCGTCAAGATCAGCATAGTCCCCCGCATACAGGGTCAGTGGGCTATCCTCAAAGTCGTCATCTCTGAATACAGTGACTTTGTAGCATGAGGATACTTTAATTGAACAGACCTCATCACTCCAGCCATCGCGAATTTCACTCACGTCTGTTTCGCCGTATTCTTCAAAAGAATCTCCTCCAAAGTTGGTGCTCCAATAGAATATGCAGGAAGTCTCCTCGGCAAAGCAGACATTGCAGGTTATCAGAAAGAGCAAAAGCAATGTGGAAATGAAGCTTCTGAGTTTCATAAACTCACCTCCGTTTTTTAAAAGGAAAAGCTGAGTACAGGACAAAAAATGGAGCCTGTCGTTCCGGGCGGTGCTGAGAAAGGGACTTTCTCAGCACCGACCCGGAATCCACCGCTTAGAAGCCTCGGACCAGGCATCTGCCCGGAACCCCGCAACAGAGGCGATTCCGGGCAGATTCCCATTTTTTTGTCCTGTACACAGAAGGAAAAGATGCCAAACTGCAAGTTTGGCACTCCGGAGCAACAAACATTTTCATCTGTCATTGTTTGTCATTCAACACCGCTATGGTGGAAACCCGTTCAAGCTGGAATGTTCCCTTCATTTTGACGGAAATTTCATGCGGTTCCCCCTTAGGCTCATCAGGCGGCGGCTCCGCGACGGTGAGGGTTTCATGGTAATCCCCGTTCAGTTCAAGAGCTTCCGCATTCGGATTGCTTGGATCCACCTCAGCAAATGTCAGGGTGAAATCCCGCCGGAGTTCCCTGCCGGACCGATGATCCGGGTGATACAGGTGCCGGAAGGGATTATGGGGATGGTCTGCTGACAGAGTCAGTTTCCCAGTCACATCACCCACCCCGATCTTGCCACTCACAGGGAGTTCATTCAAAGACTGATCAAAATCAAAAAACAGGGTCCCGATACGGATGCCCACGAGCTTGCCGTCTCTGCGGGTCACGCCTTCATAGTCGGAAAGGAGGTTGTCATTGGTCACCAGCACCCGCCGGACCATCTCCTCTGTGGTACCGTCAATTTCATAACGCTTCTGCATCAGGGTGACATGCCTGAGCAGCCGGACCTTTCCCTCCGCATCCTCATGCAGAAGGATCGGCATGTCAAACGGATTGGCCACATCCCGCGTAGTTTCACGATCAGTGACCCCGAACCCCACCTCGTTCACCTGATTGATCTCAATCTGTCCCATCCAGAGACCAGCCCCATGGGACAGCCCCGGAAGAAACAAGACAACAGCAATGGCGAGCATCGCTGGCCAAAGCCCACATTTTCGTGAACTCATTTTCTGATCTCCCTTCATCTTCATTCTTCACATTTGTCAGAACTACTAAGGATTGAGTTTAATAAGGATAAGGTTCAGGTTTGTCACGCTCAGGTTTGCCTTTCAAACTTCATGCTTTTGCCAAACTTCATCCTTCAAACTTCATCCTTCAAACTTCATCCTTCAAACTTCATCCTTAAATTATATGTTCAGTCCTTGCACTTTCAATTCAACCTTCAGACCTCAACCTTCAGACCTCAACCTTCAGACCTCAGACTTCAACCTTCAGACTTCAACCTTCAGACTTCATCCTTCAGACTTCATCCTTCAGACTTCATCCTTCATCCTTCATCCTTCATCCTTCATCCTTCATCCTTCATCCTTCAT
>JAOZRQ010000544.1:3649-4613 GCA_029940115.1 Desulfobacterales bacterium | reverse complement strand
TCGGTCATCGAGGCTGAAAGGCAATGAGTCTCAAATTGTGGAGGTTGAAAGGCAACGGGACCGCCCTTCTTGCACTCCCTTTTGTTGAGCTCTCCCACGCTTGAGCCGGTGCCCTGAAACCCTGCGTTGAAGCCAAGGAGCTTGCGCTGAAGCCAAGGATGGAGGTGCAAAGAAGGTCCTTCAGGATGACAAGGTCTCAGCCATTGCCAATCTTTGCACTCCTTTTGCTTGAGCCTCCACAAGCAATGATGGGACAAAAGTTTTCTGCCAAAAAGCCCCGAAAAAAACCCGGCTTCGCGTTAAAAATTATTAGCGATAAAATTACAACAGGCTAGAGCTGTTAGAGAAGCCGGGTTTGCTCGCCTGAAACCCGCGGTAGCAAATGCACCCAAACAAACTCACAAACTCACAAACTCACAAACTCATCAAACTCATAAACTCATTAAACTCTTTAAACTGATTTACATGGGAGGAGAGACAGATGGAACTCAAAGGAGAAAATTATCGGATATCTTATGATCCGTTGACTGGGACAATCACCTGTCAGGGAGGACTCCGGCTGCAAGGAATCAAAGGATATGCCTCTGTTATGGAACTGCTTAATGATATAGCTGATCTGAAGCCGGAGACGATCATATTGGATATGCGGGAATTACGATTTCTGAACAGTTCGGGGATCGCCACTTTTTCCAAGTTTGTCATCAGAGTGCGTAACACCAAAGCCAGTCAGCTGATCATCCGGGGTACACGTGAGTTCCCGTGGCAGACTGTGTCCCTGAAAAACATGCGGCGGCTGATGTCGGATATAGTAATCGAGTTTGAATGAGGGAAAGAGACCCGGGTTTTTCCCGTAAAGTTCCGGATGAGACACGGGACGCGAAGTGTCCGGGAGTGGGTTCCCACCCCGAGCGTGGGAACCACGGCCCGGTTAGGAGGAAAGCGACCGGTGAGGCCATCGCCCGGC
>JAOZRQ010000544.1:0-3639 GCA_029940115.1 Desulfobacterales bacterium | reverse complement strand
AAAGTTCCGGATGAGACACGGGACGCGATGTGTCCGGAAGTGCGTTCCCACGCGGAGCGTGGGAACGAGGGCCGGGTTACGACCCTTAACCCTTAACCCTTAACCCTTAATGAACAAAGGAGGAGAATCAGGAGATGAAGATAAAATTCTCACCATGCCTGCTCTTGTTGTTTTTGTTTTCCCTGCATACAGCGTATGCGGAAACAATCTTTCTTTTCAATCCTGAAGCAAGGACAACCCGAGTCACAAAAGTCCGATCCGGGCTTCAGGAATATTTGAAATCAGAAAGAATTGACGCGGATGTCTATGTTTTTGCGAATCCAGATGATTTTGAGAGTTCGGTGGACAAATTTAAGCCGGTCCTCGCCATTGTTGCTTCCTATTACTACAATACCATGAAAGACTCATTTAAATGGAAGGCAATTTTGTCCGGACATAAAAGAGGCAGGAAAACCTTTGACAAGCTTCTGATCGCATCGCTTTCCATCACTGAGCCGCTTCAGCTCAGAAACAAGAGTCTGGCGGCAGTATCTCTCGGATCCGCGTCGTATGTTGATTTTCTGCTCCCCCGGGGCCTCTCCGTGAAAAATATCCGCATCCTCTCGGTATCAAAGGATATTGATGCGATCATGGCCTTGGGGTTTGAACAGGTTGAGGCGGCAATCGTCATGGAGGAAAGCTTTGACAAGATGAATAAGATCAATCCTGACACGGTCAAGAATCTGCATGTTCTGAGGAAACTGGAGCCAGTCGGGTATCCTAAGATTGCCGTTTTTCCCAATGCAGAGAATCTTGAAAGATTTGCAAAGAGTTTTGAGAAGAAACATTACAGACGCGAAATAAAAGAGGCCCTGAAATTTTTCGGTGTTACAGGATTCGCATCTGAATAAATAAGACTTCCGAAGTTTCGGAGACTTCCGAAGTCCGGGGAGGTATGAAATGAGAATCAGGTATTTAACACTGGTCTTTATGGTTGTGTATCTGTCCGCAGGGGCAGAAGGGATTGCCAAAGAGACTTATGCGTTTATAAAGAGCAAGGAACTGAAACAGATGAACCAAGTCATATTGGGGTTTACCGGGAGCTTTCCGAATGCGGCGGTAGTCGTTCTTGATCTGAAAGGGAGGAGAGATACGGACAAGATAAAAAACTTTGTGAAAGCGGAAAGACCCTCTGTGATCATCTGTCTCGGCGCGCTCGCGGCAAGGGCGACCATTCAGGTTGAAAAGAAGATTCCGATCATATTTTCCATGGTCATCAATTATAAGCGTTATCCTGATCTGAACCAGAAGAATGTGACGGGAATATCCATGGAGATTCCGCCGGCAAGTCTTTTTACCCAGTTCAGAATGCTGATGCCCCGGGTTCGATCCATTGGGGTTCCGTTTCATCCGGCAGTGTCTGCCGAGATCGTGAGGGACGCGTCAGAGGCTTCACATAAGATGGGGATCAGGCTGGTACCAATCCGGGTGACAGATCCCGCGCGTGTTGATGGCGAACTTTCCAGACATGCGGGAGAATATTCGGGGCTGTGGATGCTGGCCGACACAAAACTCTATAGCGCTAAGACACGGGCCCTTTCCGATCTCATCAGATTTTCGAAACGAATGAGGAAGCCGCTTCTGGCGTTCTCAGAGGCTTTTCTGAAACCCGGGGCATTCTTTTCCATATCCATTGATTACAGAAGTCTCGGTTCCCAGATCGCGCTGATATCAAGGCGGCTGGTACAGGATGGGACCCCGCCATCCCATCTGCCGGCCGCGCCGCCTGTGGGCACATATACGGTGATCAACAGAAACATCGCGGAGTTGTTGCTCGGCCGTGATTTTGATGAAAGCATATATGAGGAGGTGGATAAGATTTATCCTGAAGATGAATAAGGCGGCAGTTTGTGGTTCCGCCTTCAGGCGGTGTCACACCGCCTGAAGGTGGGACTACGAACTGGGGACAATTTTTTTCCTGAAATCCATAGCTGACAACAGAGAACAGAGATAAAGAAATTTTTATGAATCCAATCATCTTCTCATCCATAGATGATGTTTTAAAAAAACTGGCCGCGCACCGCTATGTCACGGACGCGTCTCTCGGCACCGTGATCTATCTCTCCAGCCGATTGAGGAAGCCGATCTTCCTGGAGGGAGAGCCGGGCGTGGGGAAAACCGAGGTTGCGGTGGTTCTGTCGGAGATTCTCGGGACCCGCCTGATCCGACTCCAGTGCTATGAAGGGCTGGATGTCAGCTCTGCGTTGTACGAGTGGAACTACCCCCGGCAACTGCTCCGCATAAAGATGGAGGAGCGATCCCAGAAAAGTCCGGAGGAGATCGGGGATGTGATCTATACCGAGCCGTACCTGATCCGACGACCGTTGCTGGAGGCGATCCGGAGCTCAGAGGAACGGGCCCCGGTGCTTCTCATAGACGAGCTCGACCGGGCGGATGAGGAGTTCGAGGCGTTTCTCCTGGAGATCCTCTCCGATTTTCAGGTCTCCATTCCGGAGATCGGCACCCTCTCCGCCCGGCACAAGCCGATGGTCCTGCTCACCTCCAACCGGACCCGGGATGTCCATGACGCGATCCGGCGCAGATGTCTCTATCAATGGATTGATTACCCAGACTTCAAGAAGGAGATGCGTATCATCCAAGCCCGGATCCCTCATGTCCCCTCCACGCTCGCCAGACAAGTCGCGCATTTCATGCAGCGGATCCGCCAACAGAAGCTGATGAAACACCCGGGGGTCTCCGAAACTCTTGACTGGGCCGAGTCGCTTCTTTGTCTCAACAAGGCGGTTCTGGATGAGGCCACGGTGGAACAGACCCTTGGATGCATTCTGAAATACCGGGAGGATACCCGGAAATTCATGTCCGACATCTGGACCGATCCGGAACAGAAAGCCCTCTTTCTCGGGCACTCTAAGCCCTAAAACCTCCCTCCGGAGTGCAAAGCTTGCTTTGTGAGTCATCCCCCGGAGTGCAAAGCTTGGAGTGCAAAGCTTGCTTTGTGAGTCATCCCCCCGGAGTGCAAAGCTTGGAGTGCAAAGCTTGCTTTGTGAGTCATCCCCCGGAGTGCAAAGCTTGGAGTGCAAAGCTTGCTTTGTGAGCCCCCAGATGACCGAACGATCCTCCGGACAAGTGGCACAAGGCAAGCCTTGAACTCCGGAGGAGGGTGCCGGGACGCACAAGGCAAGCATTGAACTCCGGAGGGGGGTGTCAAACGCAAGAAGGGCTACTCAGTTCATTGAGGTTGAAAGGCATTGAGTCTCAAATTGTGAAGGTTGAAAGGCAATGAGACCGCCCTTCCTGCACTCCCCTGCTTGAGCTCTTCCGGTGCTTGAGCCAAGCACCCCGAAGGCTTGCGTTGGATTTGGAGCCAGGGATTAATTTTGAGACGACGGGATTTGAGGCCCTTCTTATAAACCATCCCTGTAGTTTACAACGGACAAAAGTCTTCTGCCAAAAACTGTACATAGGTTCTTACACCAACCAAAAAAAATGGTGGAAAATGGCGCGTGGGCAACAATCAAACCTGAACCTTACAGAAACAACTCACAAACTCACAAACACACAAACTCACAAACTCACAAACTCAGAAACTCACAAACACACAAACACACAAACTCACAAACTCACAAACTCACAAACTCA
>JAOZRQ010000543.1 GCA_029940115.1 Desulfobacterales bacterium | reverse complement strand
GTTTTGTGAGTTTTGTGAGTTTTGTGAGTTTGTGAGTTTGTGAGTTTGTGAGTTTGTGAGTTTTGTGAGTTTTGTGAGTTTTGTGAGTTTGTGAGTTTGTGAGTTTGTGAGTTTTGTGAGTTTTGTGAGTTTATTTCCATAGGGTTCAAGCTTGTTTGTTGCCGTCATGTTGGTGTTTGTCGTTTTTGTGTGTCGATTGTCGGATGTGGGTGGAACCTTTGTCCGGTTTTTGGCAGACAACCTTTGTCCTCCCTGTGATGTTTCAACCGCAGATGAACGCGGATGAACGCAGAGGGCTTTTGATACCAGTCCCCTTGGTGTCAAGGTGGTCCGAGTGTGCAAACCCGGTTTCCCTTCCCTGTTTGTGAAGGCTCAGACAAAAGGAGTGCAAAGATTGCAAATGGTTGAGACTTTGTCATCCCAAAAAGCGATCTTTGCACCTCACTGTTGCCGTTTTTTGATGCCCTTCGACAAGCTCAGGGATCGCCCACCGCCTTCAGTTCCAATGATTGCCATTTTTGACTTGAGTTTGTCAAGTCCTTCCCGCCTCGGCATCAATGCCGAGACTGACAGCGAAGGCAGCCTGAAGGCAGCTGTCAAAAAAGAGGATTTTGGCATCCATGCTTGGCGTTCGATGTTTGTTGGCTGTCTCTGTCAATCGTGTCAGAATCAAATTTCAGTTGTCCGCCATGATAGACAGACCAATAATCCGCATTTATCCACAAACTCGCAGTTCCCAAAGACCTGTCCGTGTCCGGTATGGCCACAATGCCGTTCATCATCAAACTTTATTGGCAAACCTTTTACCAGCTTTCTTTGTGAAAGTAAAGTGTTTTTTTTGAGAAGCCCCGAATATCTCATCATCAGACCTGCTGACAGCATTTTTACCAGCTTTTTTTGTGAAAGTTCATTTGAATTCAGGCGATATGTAAGACGGCCCATGCCCGGATTACGGTGCTCAACGTGACCCGGGACTTCCGGGCAAATTTTCCCAGATCCGATGTCAGGGTCTCCGAAAGGGTGACGGATGCGTCCTCATATGCCGGATCAGCCGGGCTGCCGGGGGATTCCGATGTGACCAGGGTTCTCAGACAAGGTTCACGGTCAGGTACTCCGGAAACTTCTGTGTCCGGGTCAGATCATTCTCCAAGACAAGACGCTCCCCCCTTTTCCCGTTTTCGGCGAAGTGGGTGAATTTGTATGTCATGTACATCATCCGATTCCTGTCGGTGGGGACGAACTCCGCGAGCAGGCGGACACCCTGTTTCCGTGCCTCGTTTCGGATGTGGTTGATCATCACCATGCCGACCCCCCTCGACATGACCCGGCAGGACATCAGCAATAGCCGGATCCGCCACACCTCCTCATCGCATTCGACCAGCGACAGCCCGATCTTGCCGTAGGTCCCGTGCTTGTCGGCAAGCCCGGCGATCAGCAGCAGATGCCGGTCGGACTGGCGCAGACGGTTCAGCTCGTCGTAGGAGTAGGTGTCCCCGGTGGTGTTGAGCTGATGGGTCCGCACCGTCAGCTCCTCGGCCCGTCTCAGATCCTCCTCCTGGGCCTCTGATATGGTCAGCACCATGTTCAGGGACGCGAGGAACTCATCCTTGGGCCCCGTGAAATCCTCCTCGATCCGGTTCCGCTCAATGTCGGCTTGGTACATCTGACGCCGTATTTTGGAGTCGTCCGTGACAAACCGGGGGTTCATCTCCGGCATGCCAGAAATCCCGCGGATGTCCGCCGCGTCGATGCAGAGCACGTCCGGCAGGGAGAATGCGACCTCCTCCCGCTCATAAGGCTGGTCATCCACAAACGCGACGGCTTCGGCACCGATGTTGATCTGTTTGATGATGGTGTCCACAGAGGCGGATTTCGGATTCCAGCCGATCTGGGGATACAGGAAATACCCGTCCAGACCGAACGCCGACAGCCGTGCCATTGCCGCACCATGGTCATTCTTGCTCGCCACCGACTGCAATATCCCCCGGCTGTCAAGCGTCCCGATGATATCCGTCACCCCGTCACGCAGGGAGACGTCGTCATCCTCCAACAAGACCCCATCCCACAGCGTGTTGTCCAAATCCCATACCACACATTTGATCTTTCTCTCTTCGGTATTCATCCTTAACCTCCCATGTAAATCAAGTTTGTGAGTTTGTGAGTTTGTGAGTTTGTGAGTTGTTTCTGTGGGGTTCAGGTTTGATTGTTGCCCACGCGCCGTCATCCACCATTTTTTTGCCTTGGTGCAAAAACTTATGTCCCAGTTTTTGACAGAAAATTTTTGTCCGTTGTGAACTACAGGGATGGTTTTATAAGAAGGGGCCTCAAATCCCGTCGTCCCAAAATCAATCCCCGGCTCCAAATCCAACGCAAGCTTTCAGGGTGCCGGCTCAAGCATGGGAGAGCTCAACAAAGGGAGTGCAAGAAAGGCGGTCTCATTGCCTTTCAACCTTCATGGTTTGAGACTCATTGCCTTTCAACCTCGATGACTGAGTAGCCCTTCTTGCGTTTCATTCCCCTTGATATCAGGGAAAACTTGAAATGTCAAACAAAGTGTTGTTTCCTCGCATTCGAACCGCGGATCAGGCGGATTACGCGGATTCCACAGATTGTCTTTAGTTGGCGTGGATTCATCGTTTTTTTGGGTTTGTGTGGGTTTGCGGCGCAGAAGGTTGTTGACATCCGCCATCCCTCATGGTGCAGGCATCCTCGTCGGCTGGTCGGGCGGCATTCTTTCAATCAGCCTCAAGCTATCTGATTTGTCATAAATTCCTTGTCTGTGCCCTTGCTGCTGCCCGCTCCCGTGCCCAATTTGTCATAAATCCCTTGCCCCCCGTTCCTGATTTGTCATAAATCCCTTATCTGTTCCCCTGCCCGATTTAGTCATAAATCCCTTGTCCGTGCCCGTTCCCGATTCAGTTATAAAATTTAGTCATAAATCCCTTGTCCGTGCCCGTTCCCGATTCAGTCATAAAGCCTTCCTCAAATCGGTCAGGGGCACGGGCAGGGGCGGGGGTACGGGCAGGGGTTAATGGTACCCATATTTGGAAATGATGATTTCCTGGATCTGGTTGCTCCCCTCGATGATCTCCATGATCTTGGCATCCCGCAGATATCGTTGGACCGGATATTCGCTCCCGCACCCGTTCGCGCCGTGGATCTGAACGGCGTCGGTTGCCGCCCTGAATGCCGCCCGGGATGCGAAGTATTTGGCCATGGAGGTCTCCATGATCACCCTCGGCTCGCCGATCTCCTTCAAATGTCCGGCATGGAGGCAGAGCAGTCTTGCCGCGCTGATGTCGGTGATCATTCTGGCGATCATCTGCTGAATCAGTTGGTGTTCCTTCAGATAGGTGCCGAACTGTTTCCGCTCGCTGGTGTAGCGGAGACAGGCCTCGAGGCAGGCCTTGCCGATGCCCACACTTCCCCAGGCAATGCAGTATCTGCCATGATCCAGCGCGGCCCCGGCGACATGGGAGAAGCCGAAGCCGGGCCTGCCGACAAGGTTTTCCGCCGGAATCCGGCACTCGTCCATATGCACCTTCGCGAGCATGGCCGAACGGAACCCGAGCAAGCCGCTTATCGGTTCGGTTGAGAATCCGGGAGACTCCCTTTGGACAAGGAATGCCGTCGGCTTCCCCTCGCACTGGGCCATGATCATGAAGAGGGTCGCCATCTGTCCGAAGGATATCCACTTTTTCCGGCCCGTCAGCAGATACGACGCATCAGAGGGGCGGGCCTCCGTCTCCACATTCCTTGCGTCGCTTCCAATGCCCGGCTCGGTCAGGCCGAATGCCCCCAATGCCTCGCCCGTTGCCAGCTTGGGGAGCCAGCGGGCCTTCTGGTCGGAGCTCCCCCATTTCAGAATTGCCTGGCAGACCATGCCGTGAACGGTCAGAATGCTCAACAGGGACGCGCTCCCCCGGCCAACCTCCTCGCACAGCAGCCCGAAGGTGATCGGATCCATCTCCCCCCCTCCGTGTTCCTCCGGGATGATCGCACCCAGCCAGCCTCTCTCCGCAATCTCCTTGACGACCGCCCCAGGCATGCACTCCGCCTGATCATACGCATCCGCATGAGGTGCGACCTCTTCGGAGACAAACGCCCTGAAACTTTCCCGATCCTCCTCCTGCCGGGGACTCAGTCTGAATTCCATCTCTCATTCTCCCATTTTTGATTTTCAGTCTTCAATTCCCACCTTCCGGCTGATGAAGCCGGTGATGGCGTTGAGGCTTTTGAAATTCTCATAATCAAGGTCCTCGTTCTCGACCTTGAACTGAAACTCCTTCTCCACAAAGAGCACCAACTGCATCGCGAAAAGCGAGTTGACCAAGCCAGATGCGAACAGATCGTGATCATCCCCTATATCGGTGTTTCGGACAAACCGTCCAACGAAACTCTTTGTCATTGCCAAGATTTCATCTTTCGTCATATTAACCTTCCTTTCGGATTTGATAATAATGCCCTGCCCGTGCCCCATCCCCTGCCCGGATTCTCATCCGTGCCGCAGGATCGGGAACGGGTATTAATTCAGAAATGTTTTACATGTTTTTTTCGTCTGTCCCGTAGGGACTTGTGAGAATAGCCCGGCAATTCATTGCCGGGTCGAACATT
>JAOZRQ010000542.1 GCA_029940115.1 Desulfobacterales bacterium | reverse complement strand
CCACATCCAACAATCGACACAAAAAATGGCAGGCACCAACATGACGGCAACAAACAAACCTGAACCCTACAGCAACAACAAACCAAGCAACAAACATTGCAGAAACTAAATTTGATTTACATGGGAGAGAATATGCCGGATTACAGTATCATCGGAAAGCGGATGCCGAGGGTGGACTCCCGGGCAAAGGTGACTGGCGAGGCGAAGTTCACGGCGGATCTGAAATTCCCCCGGATGCTGGTGGGGAAGATTCTCAGGAGTCCGCTTCCCCATGCCCGCATCTTGAACATTGACACCTCGCGGGCAAAGTCCCTCCCCGGGGTCAAGGCGGTGGTCACCGGGACCGACACTTACGGCGACAAATGGGGCGTGTTCCGCTATACCCAGGACCAGCCGTTTCTCGCGATGGAGAAGGTGCGATATGTCGGAGACGAAGTCGCGGCGGTCGCGGCGGTGGACGAGCATACCGCGCAGGAAGCCCTTGGACTGATCAAGGTGGAATATGAGGAACTCCCCGCGGTCTTCGACCCGATGTCGGCCATGGCAAAAGACGCGCCGCTGATCCACGAGGACTTTCCCCAGAACATCAACATCCATGTCCCGATTCTTGTGGGCGATGTGGAAGCCGGATTTGCGAAGTCCTTTCATGTCCAAGAGGACACCTTCGCCGCGGCCGAGGAGTCGTATTTTCAGGGAGAGCCTTACGCGGTGGTCGCGAGATTCGATTCCGATGGCAATCTGGAAGTCTGGATGCCCAACGCAGGCCCGCACATGAAGGCGAAACCCCTCTCCAACGCACTGAGAATGCCGCTTCACAAGGTGAAGGTCCGGAAAATCGCCATCGGCGGCGCGTTCGGGGGGCGGTCCGAGATATCCCCGGCCGACTTCATATGTGCATTGATGGCCCAGCAGACTCGCCGGCCCGTGAAGATCGTCTATACGCGGGAGGAGAATTCCATCGCCACACGACAGGGCCACGCGATGATCACCACCATCAAGACCGGTGTGGACAGGCAGGGGCGAGTCATCGCCCGGGACATCACCTGCTACATGGACGGCGGCGCATACAGCAGCACGGGGCCGATTGCCACGAGCGTCCCCTTCCTCTGCATGGAGCAGGCGTACCGGATGGAGAATGTGCGATACAGCGGGTATCGGATTTACACGAACAAGCCCCCTCGCGGCATGATCCGGGTTCACGGCAAGGGATTTGCCTGCGGCGTGGACACCCAGCTCGACATGATTGCGGAGGAACTCGGCATGGATCCGCTGGATATCCGGATGGTCAACGCGAGGGAACCCGGGGAATATACCAACACCCAGTCCCATGTGGCGAGCTGTGCCATGAAGGAGACGATTCAGAAGGCGGCTGAAAAGGCCCGATGGAAGGAGAAACAGGGGAAACTTCCGAAATTCCGGGGAATCGGCATCGGCTGCAATTCCGTTCAGACCGGGTTTCCCATGGGCATCCGGGGCGGCAGCCAGGCATTTGTCAAGTTCAATGAGGACGGGGGCGTGACTGTCATCTCCGGGGTGGTGGAGAACGGGCAGGGGAATGACAACATGCTGGTGCAGATCGCCGCGGAGGAGCTCGGCCTGAAACCCGAGGATATTCAACTGGTCACCGCGGATACAGAGGTGACCCCTTCGGATCCGGGGGCCTACTCCCAGGTCTCCACCTTTGTCGGCGGCCATGCGGTGAAGAAGGCGTCGGAGAATGCCCGGGGAAAGCTTTTCGCCATCGCGTCCGAGGCGATGGAGGCGCATCCGGATGACTTGGTGGCCAAGGATCGGATGATCTTTGTCAAGGGAAGCCCGGAAAAGGCGATCCCGCTCAAAAAGGTGGTCCGCATGGGGCTGGCGCAGGGCAAATCGGTCACCGGAGAAGGGGGGTACTGGCCAAAGGTGGATCCCAAGCGGGAATGGGTGAAAAACCCATTTGGGCAGATGTGCGAGGCCTTCTCCTTCGGGACCACCATCGCGGAGGTGGCGGTGGACCCGGAGACCGGCCAAGTGACGGTGCTTGAGGTGACCGCGGCCCAGGATGTCGGGTTTGCCCTGAATCCCCTGGTGTTGGAGGGGCAGTTTGAAGGATCGGTGGCCATGGGCGGACAGGGCGGCATGCTCACCGAATACCATTTCTGGAATCAGGGGCGGGTGATGAATCCGACGATGCTCGAATACAAACTCCCGATCGCGGCGGACATGCCGAAGATCAACCCGATCATCGTGGAATCGGCTGATCCCATCGGGCCCTACGGTGCGAAAGAGGCCGGCATGTCCATTGCCATGTCCGCTGCCCAGGCATACTGCGCCGCGGTGAGCAACGCCATCGGTGTCCATATGACGGATTTTCCCCTGACGCCGGACAAAATCCTCAAAGCCATTGAGGACGAAAAGACCTCCGAGGTTTTCAAAACCTCGGAGGTCTTTTGGGGACAAAATCCTCAAAGCCATTGAGGACGAAAAGACCTCCGAGGTCTTCAAAACCTCGGAGGTCTTTTGGGACACAGATGAAAGTCCGAAGCTGACTCTCAGACAAATGGTGTTTTGCAAAAATGCACGTCGTTCTGGGCAGACAGCCGTGAATCACGGGTCGACCAAGCTGGCTTCATCCTGCCTGAGCTTTCAGCTTGGGAATTGATTCCCAAGCCTTCAGCCTCTGACCGTGAATCACGGGTCGACCAAGCTGTAGCCCTAATCTTACAGCTTACAGCTTACAGCTAAATTCTTATTGCCGCCCGGACTTCCTCCATGGTCTGCTGGGCCACCCCCCTTGCCTTGGCACTGCCGGTATTCATGATGTCGGTGACGACATCCGGATGCGCCTCATAATATGCGCGCTTTTCACGGATCGGCTCAAGAAAGCGGATGAGATGGCCGGCCATGATCTTCTTGCACGCCACACAGCCGATGTCGGCTGACCGGCATTTCCCGCTGACATCCGCGATGGTTTCCGGGTCAGAATAGAGTTGATGAAACTCAAACACATTGCAGACCTTCGGATCTCCGGGATCGGTCTTCCGCTTGCGCTGGGGATCCGTGATCATCTGAAAAACCTTTGAGGAGACATTCTCTGGCGTGTCGGACAGGAAAATGGCGTTGTTGTAGCTTTTGCTCATCTTCCGCCGATCCATCCCCAAAATTTTGGAGCTTTCCGTCAGAATCGCCTCGGGCTCGGGAAAGACAGTTGTCCCATAAAGATAATTGAACCGTCTGGCAATCTCCCGGGTGATCTCCACATGGGGCACCTGATCCACGCCCACCGGAACCCCGTTTGCCTTGTATATGATGATGTCCGCCGCCTGAAGCACTGGATATCCGAGAAAGCCGAAGGTTGACAGGTCCTTGTTGGCGATCTGCAGGATCTGCTCCTTGTATGTGGGATTCCGTTCAAGCCACGGAACCGGGGTGATCATGGAGAGGAGCAGAAAGAGCTCCGCATGCTCCTTGATCCGGGATTGGACAAAAAGGGTGCTCTTCTCTGGAGAGAGCCCCGCGCTCAACCAGTCGGTGATCACCTCCCGGGTATAATTTGAAATTGAGCCGGTATCTTCATAATCGCTGGTCAGCGCATGCCAGTCCGCGATGAAGAAGAAACAGTCATATTGATCCTGCATCTCAATCCAATTGGCAAGCGCACCGTGCAGGTTGCCCAGATGAAGTGGGCCGGTGGGGCGCATGCCGCTGAGAATCCGTTTTTTTTCAGCCATTGAAAAAACTCCTCATTTATGAAAAGTCTGTAGTTCCGCCTTCAGGCGGTGCAACACCGCCGAGAGGCGGGACTACAAACTCAAGCTTCCATTCACATCCCAAGCAAAAATTTGGACAAAGGGAACACAAAAAGAGAAATAATGTTGTTAACAACTCCTGACATGAGCAGAATGACCAAAATGATCATGCCATAGCGTTCGATGCTGACATACGGCACTCGCAAATGCGGCGGCAACAGCATGGCAAGGATTCTGCTGCCGTCCAAGGGCGGCACAGGGATCAGGTTGAAGATGGCCAGAACCAAGTTGATGATCACGCTGAAAGCCAGAATGTCCGCCACCGGCGTCACAAGGGTTTCGGCAAAGGATCCCTGCCACAGCCCCTCAAAGCGCAACATCACTTGGAAAAGGAGCCCTGATAGTCCCGCACAGATCAGATTGGAGACCACCCCGGCCGAGGCCACGAGAATGGTCCCCATACGATAATCATAAAAATTGTTCGAATTCACCGGAACCGGTTTGGCATAACCGAATATAAAGGGTGACCCGGAAAGTTTCAGAATAAGGGGCAGAAGAAGTGATCCGAACGGATCAAGATGTCTGACCGGGTTCAGGGTCACCCTGCCCATCATCTTCGCGGTGGGGTCTCCCATCCGATCAGCCACATACCCATGCGCGGCCTCATGGATGGTCACGGCAAAGAGCAGGGGGACGATCATCAATACCAGTTGAAGGATGCTGTTTCCAGACATAATTGTGTCCAAAATGTAAGAGATAAGTACCGGCATAAATTTTCAACTATCTATTATGGCATCCTGAAAAGTTCGTAGTTCCACCTTTAGGCGGTGTGGCACGGGCGTATTTATGAGTTGGGGGAGTCCCAAAACAGTCTGGAAACTCAGTCGTCCCTGCGGGACT
>JAOZRQ010000541.1 GCA_029940115.1 Desulfobacterales bacterium | reverse complement strand
ATCCGAAAGTCAGACATCCGCCAAAAGATAAATTATACAAAGAAAGATTGGCACCCAAGATTGCCAAATACATTGAAATCAATGCTGAAACACGGAGGCGCAACGCGTCTCTCCGGCGTTTGGGCGAATTGATCAAACAGTGTGCTGAATGGTAAGAACTGCAGGGATTTGCTTTAGTAAGGATGGAATCCGAATCCCTGTAATTGTCAATGTCAGCTGCAAGGATTTGGTTTGGCAAGGATGGAAGTTGGGGATCCTTGCTAAATCCAATCCATGTAGTTATTATCAATGTGAGGAGAAAAAAAATGAGCAGAGGAGAAGCGACCGGAACGGTCAAATTTTTCCTTTTTACCGTCTTTCTGATTGGTGTCGCGTTGAACACATTTGTGATTCTCGACGCGGAAATTTTTCGATGGGTGATTCGACCCACAAGCGCGGCTCCGAAAGACCTGTCGAAATTTGTGCCACAAGCAAAGCAGAGCATCCTGTTTGTGGTTGCCTTTGGGTGTGACAATAATCCATGCGGCAGCGGGACCGGCTTTGTCATCAAACCGGGCTATGTCGCCACCAACGCCCATGTCTTGGATTGCGGCCGTAAATGCAACAAATTTGCACTTCAGGACCATAAAGGGATGCGGCATACCGCAAAGCTTGAAGGAATTGCATCCGGTCGGGGAACGGCAGAGGACCTTGCCATACTGAAGATTGATGACACGAGTCTGCCCGCGCTGGAACTGGCTGATTCCGCGGAGTACGAAGTGGGCCATGACGGAGACACCATTTTCACAGTGGGATATCCGCTGCCCGGCATCGCCTCCTCAGCGGACAAGGCATCTGTGTCGGCTGACGGGAAAATCGCCCAGTTCAACAACGAACGGGATGTGTTCATCTCCAATGGAATGAACCCGAACCCTGGCAATAGCGGCGGACCTGTATTTGTTGCCGGCAATAAGCAAGTCCTCGGACTGGTTGTTGCTGGAATCAGAGGTCTGGTGGGCGGTCGTGAGGTAGAAGGGGTGGAGTATGTGATTCCGATCAACAGAATGAAAAACTTCTTTGAGGAAAAGACGGGTCAGGAGTTGCCGTAAGAAAATGAAATCAATGCCCGCAAACGCTAAAATCAAGGCCGTGCTGTTTCTGTTTGCGCTGATCGCGCTCGCGATGCTCGCGATTCCCTTTTTCCTGATTCCCCCAGGCGGGTTGATCGTCAGGTTGGCGGATGAGGTGTTCAACGCGGACCTTGCGGACAAGAAGGCGCATCTGAAGATCATCTCTTCTGAGCAGGAAATGACCGCTTCCATTCAGAGGGATGCAGAGGGATATGGCGCGGCTTTTAGCAGAATTGAAAGCGGTCAGGTGGAGATTCGGGTAAAGGGGTACAAACCGCATACAGCGAGCGTGGATATCCCGCCGATGGAATCCGCAATGACAGGGGTATCCCTTATCCCGACGTTTGGCAGAGTGAAGGTTTTCGCGCTCAATGCCAAAAACAAGAAAAGATTGTCAAATTTTATGGCAAGCGCGCCTTCGGCGAATCGAAGTGCATCCGGTGGTAGCCAAGGGGCCATTTTATCCGAATTGGAACCCGAAGCAGATGAAGTGGAGAACTGGAAAGAAATAGATGAGTTCAGAGTTGTCAAAAACAGTTCGTTGTCCCTACAAAGAGTGCCCTGAAAGTTCTCATCCCTTTGGAACAGAGTTCTGTCCCAATACGGGCAAGTCTTTGAAGAAGGGTAATAAGAGGACCATTATTTTGTTGGGATTGGCAGTTTTTCTTATTATCATAGGGGCATCATTTATTATTGCCACAAATTATATGATTACTTCTCATGAAACACCAGAAGAAAAGAAATCGGAAAGGAGCGAAAAATATAGAAAAGATGATCAGTCATCTGAAGAGGTTCCTTCCAAAAAACCGCGGGAAGAAGAAGAATTCGTGGAAGGAAAGATTCCCACAACAATAACACCTGATAAGGAAATAAAACCAAAATACACAGCTTGCACTGTAAAATACGCCCAAAAAGTATTAAAAGATATGGGTTATATCATCATCGGCAAAATAAACGGTAGGCTTGATCAAACTACAAAATCCACAATAAAAAATTTTCAAAGGACCAATGGATTAAAACCTACTGGAAAATTAAATGATAAAACATGTGCCGCTTTAAAGAGGGAATCAAACAAGTAAGTTATAAGTCATGTCTGTGTACAGGACAAAAAGTTGTGGGTGGCAAGAAACCCGGCTTTTTTTTCCGAACGGGCAGATTCCCAAACCGTCAGAAAAAGCCGGGTTTCCTTCCCATTCACTTTTTTTGTCCTGCACACAGAGGTCATGTTAAACTTCATAATCGGAGGTATTATTATGCAGAGATTTTTTCACATCTTTATCTTCATAGGATTGACTCTTATCAGCGGGTTTGCTTTGGCGCAAAGTACGAGATATGTTGTCAAAGCAGGAGATTCTCTTTCTAAAATAGCGAAAGATTTCTATAGTGATCCATCAAAATGGACACATATTTACAGGGCAAACAAAAACTTGATTAAGGATGCTGAACGGATCCGAGTCGGTTGGAATCTGATAATCCCAAAGCTTGAGGATGTCCGGTTTAAAGTTGAAGTGACACAAGATGTTGAAAAAGACAAGGAAGCATCGGCTATCCGATTAGTCACAGGAAATGAGTATTTTCCTTTTACCGATGAGAAGCTCCCCGGCGATGGTATGATTACCGAAATCGTGATGAGAGCTTTTGAGGAAATGGGAAAGAGTACCGAGTTGGAATTCTGGTCATGGAAGCATGGATATGATGCAACAAAGGAGGGAGCGTTTGTGGCAACCTTTCCATACTTCAAAGACCCTGAACGAGAGAAAGACTTCTATTTTTCCAAACCGTTGTTTGATATTTTGCTTCATGGTTTTGTAAGAAAAGATTCTTCAATAAAATATGAGAACCCAAAAGACCTTCATGGTTTAAGTATTTGTCGTCCTGAGGGATACACCATCTCATATCTTCAAGATTTATTGGATCAAGGAATACTAACTCTTAAACAACCAAAAGACATGAAAACATGTTTTCAATTGTTAAATGATGGGAGCGTCCATATTGTTTCAACTGATGAATTTGAGGCAAAAGGGATTATGCTGAAAGAATTCGGCTCTGTGGAAGCTTTTAAAACGCTTGATAAATCGTTTTCTGAAGGACCGCTTCATCTGATATTTCCTAAAAGCAAGCCTGAAAATTTATACCTTTTATATGAATTCGACCAAATTCTCGAAAAAATGGCAAAGGATCGAACATTACAAAAAATCACAAAAAGACATCTGATGTATTATAAAGCTTTGCTTGAAGAATAACTGATTATAACGGATTTAGGGGAGGGTTAAGGGTTAAGGGTTAAGGGTTAAGGTTAAGGGTCAGGTTGAGGCTTGAGGGTCAGGGTGTGGCCGGGCAGGAGTTGAATGTAACAATCACGGGAACCGGGTTTGATGAGAATACCAGATACCAGAGTTTCCGTGTACATGGACAGACTCCTCGGATATGTGGAGATTCCGGATTATTATGCTAACGGCATAGCATTGTCCGGCAACCTTGCTTTTGTGGCGGATGGATGGAAAGGTTTGCAAATATGCTGCTTTGGATTAAAGTGAAAGACTTGATTCCCCTCCATTCCCTTGAAACTGTGGGTAAACGACCGGACCTTGAAAGGTTATCCGATGATGAGATGTCAAAATCGGTAACTGATCCGAGAGACAACAACCCGGTCAGGATAAACACGAGGACAGGCAAAGTGATTGAGGGAAATTCCCGCACCTATGAATTGAAACGGAGGGCCGGAGATCCGGGGAGCAGGATAACGCCTGACACAAAAATTCCCTATATCCCGCACAGCCCTGACATTTCAATGTTTGATGATCTGTAAAATAAGAAAAGGAGTCTGAAATGGATTACAGAACACTTCTGCATCAGTTGTTGTATCACGCGCTGATTGACATCCGTGAGGCCGCTTACGAAGGAAACATCAGAGCCGCCTTCAAATTGTCTGATCTCATCCACAACCTCCCTCTTCAGTTGGAGCGGGTAATGAGAGAAGACGGAGATTACCGTGAAATATTTGACGATCTGCGGACCCGGGGCATGCGGAAAGGTTTTGAATCATGGATCGAGAATGCTCTCGGTCATTATGTCAGCCCCCGGAAGAGCGTTCCGCAAGACCCCACCCCCGATCAGCGCACATTTCAGGAAGAAAAACCGGAATTTCTGAAATCGCAAAGAAAGACGGAGAGTCAGCTTTCTGTCTGAAATAGCTTTCAAAATATGTGATTTAGTGTAAGCATGTGGTACTCTGACAAGGATGACAATATGAAAACACTTGGAATTTATTCGACAAATGAGTTCTGTCAACACATTGACGAGCTTGTTCATGATACAGAAAAAGGTAATCTTGCTTTAATAACAAAACAAGACCGTCCGACATTCCTTACCATACCTTTTGATGAACGATTACTCATGCATGGCATAAACAGGGCAGTGGCAATCCACCTGTTTGAGTCAGATATCATTACGATGTCACGGGCAGCAAAAATAGCAGGTCTGTCCATTGAAAATTTCATGGAAGTCTTAGGTGAGGCAGGAATACC
>JAOZRQ010000924.1 GCA_029940115.1 Desulfobacterales bacterium | reverse complement strand
TTCACAACGCCGGGGATGAAGATTGGGTGAAGTTCTATGGAACTCCTGAAACACTTCGGATTTGTCAATCCGAACCGAGGGACAGGCATGCCTCACCCACGGATCATCATCCCGAATGACACGAGAAGATTCAGGCCGAAAGAAAAGCCCCCAAGCAACCCGCATGAGGTTTTTTTTTGGGGATCTGCCCGCTTTGATTGCATCCGGCCGGCAGACCATCCCGCCATCCTTAATCCACCCATCAGCCACAGACTTCAAGAAACCCAGTTTTTTCAAAAAACTTGGTTTCTTGCTATCTGCTCCGCAACGCCGCATGCGCCGCGGCCAGCCGCGCAATCGGCACCCGAAACGGCGAGCATGACACATAGGTCAGCCCCATCTCATGGCAGAGCGCGATCGACTGGGGCTCGCCTCCGTGTTCGCCGCAGATCCCGCACTCGAGATCCGGATTCACCGATCGCCCCTTCTCGACGGCGATCCGCATCAGCTCGCCCACGCCGTCCCGGTCAATCGTGGCGAAGGGGTTGTCCGGCAGGATCCCGTTCTCCATGTACTCGATCAGGAACACCGCCTCCGCGTCGTCCCGGGAGAGTCCGAAGGTGGTCTGGGTCAGGTCGTTGGTCCCGAAGGAGAAGAACTCGGCATATTCCGCGATCTGGTCCGCGGTGATCGCGGCACGCGGGATCTCGATCATGGTGCCGAACTTGTAGTCAATGTGGGTCCCCCGCTCCGCCATGACCTCCTTGGCCGCCGCCTCGAGAACCTCGCGCTGCTTCTTCAGCTCATTCACATGGCTGGTCAGGGGGATCATCACCTTCGGATGCACATCCACCCCCTCCTTCGCCACAATGCATGCGGCCTCGAATATGGCCCGGACCTGCATCGTGGTCAGCTCGGGAATGTGAATCCCGAGGCGCACCCCGCGCAGCCCCAGCATCGGATTGGCCTCGCTGTGGGCCTCGACCTGCCTGAGCAGGGCCTCCTTCTTCCGGACCTGATCCAGATGGTCGTCAATCTCCTGCAGGGTGCCGGCGTGCTGCAGGCGGATCTTCAGGTCCGCGAGCTCGTTCATCAGGTCCACCCGGTTGGGCAGGAACTCGTGCAGGGGCGGGTCTATCAGCCGGATGATCACCGGCAGGCCGTCCATGGCCCGGAACAGGCCCGCAAAGTCCTCCCGCTGGAACGGAAGCAGGGCCTCGAGGGCCTCGGTGCGGGCGACCGGCAGGTCCGCCATGATCATCACATGGGGCAGGCGGTTCCCCTCAAAGAACATGTGCTCGGTGCGGCACAGGCCGATCCCC
>JAOZRQ010000540.1 GCA_029940115.1 Desulfobacterales bacterium | reverse complement strand
CATAAGCCACACCGCCTGTGCTGACTGCCACTGCGAGTCCCAAAACAACCGCAATGATTGTCAACAGGTTGAAGCCTGTTTCCCTGCTAAAAAAGCCGTAAGCTTTCATGATGTTTGGTTCCTTTCCGTATCAAACGGTTGGTTGAATTATGTCTGTGATTTTCAGGCAATCATAACTTGAAACCCCAGCGTTTTGGTGAGCTTGAGTTTCGGCTGGTTGTGGTTTTTATCACCTCCTTTTTGGAGTGCCAAAGTTGTACTTTGACACTGCTTTCCCACACTCCTATGGTGCCCAGACAGGCTCTCTGAAAATGGAGTCATCGTCTGGCGCAACAAGCACCCGTTTGTTTTCCCCGTTGGAATCCATCAGCCAAATTTCATCCTCAAACTGATATGAGGCCCTGCTACCATCAGGAGACCAGGATATATTACATTCATCAACTCCTTCAACGACTTCTGCCTTTGAATTCTCAACATCTATTTTTGTGCAGACGTATCCATTACCTACATATAAACCTCCAGAATACCAGAAGTGAGGATAACCTCTGACCGGCCCATCTGCCGTTTCCAATCTTCTGACATCTTCTCCATTGACTGTGGAGACGTAAACACTGGATTCCGAATCTCCATCATCAGCATGAAAGGCAATATGTTGCCGATCCGGAGATATCACGGGAGCAAATGCGCCTGACACACCAACATCAATCATCTGTTCTTCCAACGTCTCTGTTGAGACTGTGAACAACCTCCAGCCATACG
This sequence comes from Desulfobacterales bacterium, assembly GCA_029940115.1. Classification (GTDB taxonomy): domain Bacteria; phylum Desulfobacterota; class Desulfobacteria; order Desulfobacterales; family 4be13; genus JAOZRQ01. The sequence goes on along the minus strand of JAOZRQ010000540.1, from coordinate 3,882 downwards.
GAAGACCATCGCCGCCTCGGCAGGATCGTCGGGACTGTGATCACAGCCATCTCATTGCCTTCAGCCTTGTATGAAATCTCAGCATTCCTGGCCGAAACGGTGCCGCTGTTTCGGATGACAGCAATCATATCAACGGCTCCGCTGCCGCGTTCCTCCAATCTGCACCGGACGATTTCCAACTCCGGTCCTGCTACATGGAAAAATGCGCTGTTGTTGCTTTCCTTAGCCTCGACGACGGTGTCATTTGGGTCGGCAACCGCATAAACGGCATAAGTGTCTTTATCCCGGGGGATTGTCCATGACAGGGAAATCTCTCCCTTATCTCCCGCCCTGAGTATGGAATCTGTGTCTGCTGTGCCGATCAGTTCCCCTGAATTGCCAGGATCACCCAGGTAAAATGCGACCGAAACCCCTTCTATGGCTGTATCGCCCCTGTTCTCAACTTTGCAGAACAGAGTGACCTGATCTCCGGGAGCCGGATTTTCAGGTTCGACACGCATATCTTCCGAAGACACGGCCAGATCCGCTGAAAGCCTGTAGGCCAGATGGCAAAGATCATTTGCCTGAGTGTCGGCGTTCTCTCTGTTGAACACCAGTTGGAATGTGCCATCAGAAGAGAAGATGCCGCTGAAAGCCTTTTCCTTTTCTCTGTCTTCAGTGAGTCTCAGATCCCTGCTCCAGACCTTGTTGTCCGAATCATACACGCTGTAGAACAGGTCAATCCCTTTCTCATCTATGTTCTGCCACAACAGCACCAGATTATTCTGCGGATCGCAGGCGGCTCTGAAATCAGTGAAGGTCGCAGAGTCACTTTCCTGCCGAACACTTTCATAATCGCCAGTGTTCCAGTCGGTGAGTCTGACCAGCGTGTTTCCCTTCAGCCAGACAATCTCCGGTGTCCCGTCATTCGTGTACAGGACTTCGGGATTGACATCCGCCTCCTGGTCATCGGTGAGTCTCAGAGGATTGGACCAGTTGTTTCCGTCAAAATTCGTGTGAAAAATTTCCTCATCTTCTACTGTCTCAAGGTCGCCGTCCATGTCCTTTGTGTAAGCGAGAATGGCGTCCCTTCCGTCATAAGCTAGGGAAAATTTGAAGCAGTTCTCATAAGTTCCCGGCAGGGTGTCGGCATCTGCAAATCCGGTATCATTCCAGAGCGCATAATGGATTGTGTCGGGAGAAGCAGCGTCTCCGACAAGCTCATTTCCTTGATTACTTCTCCATACAAGAAGCAGATTTCCGTTCGGACCGCTTTCAAGAACGGGGCTGTGATCCAAATAAGCGTTGTTCGTAAGGGCTACAGGGTTACTCCATTTATGGATTGACGGAACATAAACTGCATAAACAATCTCCATCTGTCTTGCCATCTCCTCAATACCCTGCCCTGCAAAATTCTCATCCCTGACCCTTTCCCATACACAGACAACTCTTCCGTTCCGGTCAAACGCAATGGTCGGAGCGAATTCCGCCCGGGTGTCATTCATCACTGGAGCGGGGTCTGTATAGTTTTTCCCGTCATACCATGTGAAATAAATTTCCGTGGCCTGTAAGGTCGGGTCCGCAGGATCGAAGTAAACAAACGCAATGCCGGCGTTTCCGTTGCTTTCCGTCAGAGCCGGGTCGGAATGGGGATATACATTTTCAATGATCTCATGTTCAAGGGATCCCCTCTGGGTGCGTCTGCCTCTTTTTTTGTTCGCTGTGAAATTGTTGTAAGGCGCATGGTTCAGGAAATTTCTGGATATGGGCTGAAATCCGTCAGGTGAAACTGATCTGACAGATGATCTTTTTTCCTCATCAGGATAGCTGAATGTATGACTGGCTTCAAATTCTTCAGAAAAAATCCATGCCGTAAGCGCAATTTTTGCATAAAGCTTTGCTTCAAGTTTTTTAAGATAATCAGGGCCGGCTGGAAACTGCCAGATAATCTTAGGGTCTGCTCCGCCTGAAACTTCGGCTTTAAAGTCTTCCGTTATTTCACATGACAACCCCAAATCTATTCCAATTTTAATATCTCCCTCTGCTTTGTCAAAGCTGATTTCTCCCTTATCATTTATTATCTGAAGTTCAAGTCCTACTCCGGGAATAACAGTTCCTACTATTTTAGCTCTGTTATTAAACCATTTTATAGGTCTTCCGACCAGAGGCCAGTTAACGGCATTTTTTAAGGCAGGTATGATAGTTACAGGTCCAAGTGGCGGTTTCGTGGTAATTTTTCCTTGAATCTCCATAGTGAAGTTTGCCCCTTTCCATAGGAGACCTTCAGCAGGCTTATATTGAAGTTTTCCTTCACCGCCAAGCTTTCCCTCTATTTTCTGTTCCGCAGCTTCAAATCCTGTTTTTCCTCCAACAGCCACACTGCCTGAACCATCCGAACCCGCCTTAATTTCCAGAGATGCCTGGGTTTCAGGAATACCGAAATCACTTCCACCTATAACAGGAAACAAACTCCAGGCTTTCCAGAGAGTAGAGCCTAATTTTTTTTCATTGATCTGTATCTCCACAGGCTCTTCAGGCCATTCTATCTTGAAAGCATAGGTAAAAAGGCTCCCACTTGGCTTGTTATCATCAAATGTCCCAAGACTTTTCGACCATTCAGGAACAGGAACGACAATGGGATGAAGTATTTCAGGATCGGATTCTCGCCCGAATTTACTTATAGCTGTGATTTCCAGATCATTCAGAGTGGAACTGAGACCGGCATCAAAATCAGAACCCATGTCAAAACTGTATGTCGCACCAGTTTCATCTCCCGTGGCTTCATAATCTGTTCCGTTCACGCTGAAAATTACAACTCCCGGCTCCTCTCCGTTCCAGTCAACGTAAGCGGAATATTTATTCTGAGCGGATATTCCGTCCAGAAAGAGGATTCCGTATTCGGATTTTACATTTGAAACAGAAGGTTTCTCGGCAGTTTTTTCATTCAGTTCGACATTTATGGTCTTATATTGAAAATCTGCCATGTCTATGGTTTCGGAATAGGTGTAAAAATCCTCTTTGACGGGTGTGAACTGATATGTGTCCTCCCCGCCGACAACAAGGCTGTAAAACCCGTTATCGTCAGATTTTGTTTCATAAGCTCCGGCTCTGACAACAGCATCGGCCACAGGCTCTCCTGTGTTTCCGTCACTGACATAGCCTCTGATCTCCTTTTCATCTTCTGCTATTTCCGTATAGGTTGTAACGTAAACTTCGGCAGTAGTCCAGTTGATCTCCAAATGATGCACCAGAGTGCCGTCAACAGCACTGCCGTCCTCCATCCAAAGCCCCAAAGTGATTTTCCCCGTACTGAATCCGTAATCCGCTGGATTGATGCTTCTGCTCCATGATTTGCTGATCTCCGACGCTGAAAAGTTTTCATACACGGAAACATTCATGCTGTCAGGGTATCCGATCTGTGTCAGGGCGATCACAACTTTCTTTATCCCGTCGGCATCGGACGCGTTTCCACTCACGGTGAACGCGCCTGTTTCGGAACTGCCGGCATAGGGCGAACTGATACTCCCTGCTGATTCCGCATCAGGTATTGTCGGTTTTGTCCAGTTGATCTCCAGATGATCCACCAGAGTGCCACTGGCAGCATAAGCGTCTTCCACCCAAAGCCCCAAAGTGATTTTACCTGTGCTGAATCCGTAATCCGCCGGATTGATGCTCTTGCTCCATGATCTGCCGGTTTCAGACGCGGAAAGATTTTCATACACAGCAACATTCATGCTGTCAGGATATCCGATCTGTGTCAGGGCGATCACAACTTTCTTTATCCCGTCGGCATCGGACGCGTTTCCGCTTACGGTAAACGCCCCTGTCTCAGAACTGCCATTATAAGGTGAAGCGACATTTCCTGTTGATTCAGTGTCAATTCGTGTCCCGATAATATCCGTG
>JAOZRQ010000923.1 GCA_029940115.1 Desulfobacterales bacterium | reverse complement strand
CGTGAGGCGTGAAACGTGAGGCGTGAAACGTGAGGCGTGAAACGTGAGGCGTGATACGTGAGGCGTGAAACGTGAATTCACGCATCACGTTTCTGATTCTTAACGGTTTTTGTGGTTTCCGATGCGGGCTGAAAATCTGAGGACCTGCAGACTCCGGACTGGCCACGAACAACACGGACAACCGGAGGAAGCCACCTTCTCATTATTCCCCTCAACTCCCCTGTTCCGGTGTGATTCGTGGTCAGGCTCGCAACAGTCTGAAATCACATGCAACCACAAAATCCGTTAGAATCAGTCACGTTTCACGGCCGGACATCTCCAAACTTGGAACTTGACTTACAGCTTTGAGCTAGGCCGTCCAAATCAGCCAATTTTGCATAGTCGCCTTCCGGCCGCCCCAAACCCTGTCAGGACAAATGCTTGGGGCCACATTGCCGAGTCCAAAAGTTGGGCAGGAGACATGGGTGAAAACCAGCGTTTTTAGACGCCCTAGTACACCAATTCGTAAGTTCGTCACCCCCTTCCGCTCCCGCCGGATTGCCAAATCCGGCGGCAATCCGAGCCGATCAAGGGGGTACGAATTTAAAAAGTGATGTACTAGCTTTGAGCTTACAGCTTACAGCTTGAAAAGGAGAAGCGATGCCAACAAAACTGCTAATCATCGGAGGCGTGGCTGGCGGTGCGACGGCTGCTGCGCGGGCCCGCAGGGTGGATGAACACGCGGAGGTTATTCTCTTTGAGAGAGGGGAACATATCTCATTTGCCAATTGTGGGTTGCCGTATTATATCGGAGCGGTGATCGAAAATCGGGATGACCTCTTGGTGACAACACCCGACGCGTTCAAGGAGAGATACAGGATTGACATACGGATATTCTCCGAGGTGATTGCGATTGATCGGGAGACGCGCGAGGTTGAGGTCGTGCATCTCCGGACAGGGGAGCGGTACAGGGAGGGCTACGACAAGCTTATCCTCTCCCCCGGGGCGGAACCGCTGAGACCGCCTCTGAAGGGGATTGACTCGGACAGGATATTCCATCTCCGAAACATCCCCGATTCGGACCGGATCAAGGCATATCTGGATGACCGGAAATCCGCTTCCGCCGGATTGCCAAATCCGGCGGCTCGGATTTGCCAATCCGAGCCGAGCGAGAGGGCACTAACTTGCAAAGTGGTGTGCTAGTACACCAATTCATAAGTTCGTCACCCCTTCCGCTCCCGCCGGACTTCGGCGTGAGCTCAGTCGAACGATTGCCAAATCCGGCGGCTCGGATTTGCCAATCCGAGCCGAGCGAGAGGGCACT
>JAOZRQ010000539.1 GCA_029940115.1 Desulfobacterales bacterium | reverse complement strand
CTAAAGCCAGCTAACGTGATAGTGCGCTTTAGCGTACTTTCGCTTTCAGCCGGGGGATTTATCCCTCGGCTTCTCTTTCGCTTTCAGCCGGGAGATTGATCCCTCAGCTTTTATCTCTCGGCTCTGGAGCCTTATTCACAAAGCTCCCCAAACCTTAAAATAACGCACTTCATTGCATGAATCATGGAATGGAGAACATCCCGCTGCCCAATCACAGCCCCATGCGCCGCTTCACTGCCAATGGCATGGATGCTCAAGGCGAGATGGTAATGCACGTCGTCAAAATACGTCTCCCGCTTTTGGATGGTTTGGGACAGCGCCCGGTCAATGAGAAAGCGGTTCAGCTTTCTGCATTCAAACTCGGTCAGGTAGAAGCCCTTGTTCAGAATCCACCGAATTTCTCTGTGCTCATCATTGTTCTTCTGCGCTTCCGGGATCAGGTCGCAAAAGAAGAAGTCCTTTCGGTCAATGATCGTGTTCAGGTCTCTTACGACAAAGCGTTTTAGGGACTCAGTATCCCGATCATGGGTCCAATTCAAAATTCTCCTCTGGGTTCTCTGATCCAAAAAGTCATAAACCCGTTTGGAGATGACGTCAGGATGATCTTTCAGAACATTGAACAGGCTCTCCCAATTTCTGATATCATCCGGCTTGATGTAAAACGAGTCGGGATTGTCATTCAGCCATCTCAGTGAGCCTCTGACGTTGATGTTGCCGTCCCGCAGATGCTTGTTCCTCATGCCCTGAAATGGACGCACCTCATTGGCAAGCTTCTCCAGCATTTTCTCCTGTATGATTCTCAGGTTGTGCAGATTCGCCTCAATCTGGGTTTCATCATCTCTGGTCTGAAGCACCTTCGCAAAAAGCTCTTTTTCGGTTTTGCCGAGATGCCGCTCCAAGGTGTCGAGATGAGGGTCTTTTTCGATGAACGCCTTGACCTTGGCCAGCCCCTCATCACTTTTGTCCCAGAAATTGGCATCCACTTCCTCGACATAACCCTTGATCTGAGGATTCCATTTCAGAGGGGCGTACCTTGCCAGAAGGTCTCCGGGACGTCTCGAATGCGCTGAAAGGAAGCAGACCTTTGTTTTTATGTCGGAAATATTCCAGAGTCCTTTCCGGTTTTCATAATGCAGGCATGTCACATAAAACAGAAGCAGTCCGCCATATTCCTGATTGCCCAATATTTCACTGAACATCGTTTCAATTTCAGGGCGCTGTTCATCGGAATGGGGGAAGGCATTGACGAACAAATTTATGGCATTTTCGACAGCTTCCCTCTCTTCGGGACTAATCTCCTCCGTTTCTGTGGAAAATTTCACGTCCAAAACGATGACATCGAAATCCTCTTCAAATATCCGCTTGCAAGCCCCTGAAAAACCCTCCTCGATGAAGATGTTCTTCTCTTCCAGAAAAGGTTTTATCTCAAACTCGAAGTCATCTTCCTGCGTCTGCATCTCAGAGAGATGCCTCAAATCCGAGTCGGACAAATTTCTCTCAAAAAGCTCCCAGTTGCGGACTGAATCCGCGTTGTCCTCAACCCATAAAAACTTCTTCTTCATACTCCCTCCTGCCCAACCGTTTCCTGATGTTCCGGTCTTTTTATGAAAAGTTTTGTGGCAAATTCAAGGAGTTCCGAATCTTCCGTATCCTTTTCGGCTTGCTCGAATTTCCCCACAACCTTTGAAAATTCCTGAATCATGGCCAATCCCTTCAGAGTGCTCTCCTTGAAATTCAATCTGGATTTCTGGCAGACATTTGCCAGGGTCAGAACGACATATTCACCCTCGGTCTCACTTTTCATGGTGAACCTTCTTGCCTCCCGGTCCCCGATTGTGCCATAGCGGATCATGTTTTTGGTCAGTTCCAGAAGAATGATGAACAAGACCGAGAATGTATAGGAATCCTTTCTGACGTAAAGATTTCTGAGTTCTTCAATCTGAATGGCAAAGAACTTATGAATCGGTTCAAATTGCTCGCTCTGAAACGCATTCACAAAACCGGATATCTGTTCTTCGGACAACTCGGAAATCGAGAAATGGGGGGATTTCCTCATCTCTTTGAGCATACCCAATTTTTCTCTGACATCCTTTTTGTCATATCTGTTGATGGAGAAAAATATGTTCCTTATGGTTGCCCACGCCTCCTCACCTTCGCCGATCACAAGGTAATAGAGATTGATGTTTAGGCAGAAGTAGAGGAGGTCATGCAGGCTGATTCCGTCTTTGATCTTTTCGTAGGACAGGTCGTCCGGAGCCTTTAAGACGACAATATCCTCGTTGCTGAAAACGACTTTTATGACCTTCATCGTGGAGAGAACGAGATCGTTCAGAAGCTCCAGGCGGTTGACATCGTTCGCTGTGTTTGTGCCGTTCTTGATCCTTTTTGTGATGCTTTTGTTGGCCAGCATGATGTTGCTGATGGTGTGGCTGACGGCTTGGAGGATATCAGTCCTTAATTGGATTTTTTCATCTTCTTTTCGTTGAATAACAGAACCAATCACGGACAAAAATTTATAGAATTTCTGAGCAAAGGCAGTTCCTCCAGAAGCAATCTCAGATTCTTTATCCAAGTTATTTAAAAATGTTTCATAGTTTCCCATCGCATAATATGAAAATCTTCGAATAAGATAAACCATCAGATTCTCAGGGGCGAGTTCGACAGCCTTATCAAAATTTTTTACAGCCTCATCATTTCTCTCTATTTGGTGATAAAAATATCCTCGGACAAGATAACTCTCTGTTTTTTCAGGATCAAGTTTAATAGCCTTGTCAAAATCCTTTATGGCTTCATTATATTCCTGCTTTTTAAAATAAAAAATGCCTCGGAGCCAATAATTTTCTATTTTTTCAGGATCAGATTCAACAGTTTGATTAAAAAGGTTTATACCTTCATCATATTCTTTGTCTTTTAGATAAAGAAACGCTTTAACATAAGGAATTTTAGAAAGATTTTTTTCAATGGGTTTCAAAAGCTCCTCTTTAGATTTATAAGATTTATTTAAATTTTTATGACAAAGATTGAGATATATATCAGCTTTTTTATTTTCAGGATCGAATTCAAGAACTTTATTAAAATTACTCACAGCTTCATCATACGTTTTTATCTTAAAATAGGATCTTCCGAGATATAAATGGGCGCTTACATTTTTAGAATCAAACTCAATAGCTTGGGTATAGTCAGCAATTGCCTTAGTATAATTACCTATATGGAAATAGCACTCTCCACGTTCTTGATAGAGTTTTATATTTTCAGATTCTACTGCTATTTTTTCAGTCAGTTCATTTATTCTTTCAACAAATTCTTTTGATTGTTCCATCATACCCTCTCGATGCTTTTATATTCTTGTATTCGGATTCAACGCTTCCGCCAAAGCCTTCATCCCAAACCACTCATCCTCACCAAAAGAATGACTCCCCACCACAACCGGAATCCCGAACCTCCCCATCCGCTTTTCCCTGAACCCCCACTTTTCTCTCTCCGCATACAATTCAGTCCCTTTCAGCAGCATCAGCGGATATGCGATCACATTGTCGCAGCCATTGCGCCTCACAAAATCAACACTGCGCCTGAACGAATCAAGGGTCTGATTCGGCAGACCGTAAATCAGACTGATCTCATATGAGATGTTCCGGTCATTTAGCTCCCCCATCAGTGACCTTATCATTCCGACATTGTTCGGTCTTCTGATGGCGTTGTATTCATCTTCCATGACTGTCTGAACGCCGAACTCCAGATGGACATTCATCTCCGCACACAGGTCCAGAAACGCCTTGCCCTTGTCCCCTTTTATGGTTTCAAATCTCGTTTGCAAGGACACTTTTGACGGCAGGTTAATCCGCCTGATCTCTCTCAGTATCTCCAGATAATCTGACCCCGCATTGAATACCGGATCAAGCACATTGATCTTCCGTACCGATTTGGCTTTGAAAATGGAGAGTTCCTCATATACTCTCTCTTTGGGATACGCACATACCTTGTTGCTGTTCAGTTCCCTGTGAGCACAAAAACTGCAACGGTAAGGACATCCCCGTTTTGTTTCGATCCTCACCATCTTCTGTCCGTCCATGACGGGGATTTCTCCTGTCTCATAAACGGACGGAATAGCGTTCAAATCGACATTTTTCTTGAAAATTAGAGGCTTGTTTATCGGTTCCGAATACAGAACCGCATCCAACAATGCCTGTTCAGCATAGCCGCTGATGAATATTTGGCAGTCCGGGTATTCTTTGAAAACATGATCCGAATATGAAATCTGAGGCCCACCCAGTATGATTCTGTTCCTGAATCCCATCTCCCTGAGCCTCGCTGTCAGGGGGTTTATCAGATGCTCAGACCAAATGTAACAGGATATGGCAACGGTGTCAAATCTTTCAAGATCAAACACCGACAGAAAGGTTGCGATTTCGCCTGCTTTGTTGCCAAATTTGAGAAGGTTGACCGGCAAATGATGGACAAAAAATTCGGAGCCGTATCTTTCGTCATTTTTTAGAGACGCCAGAAGAGACGCTGTTGACAATGACTTTTCCGGTTCCCCCGCTCTGATTAGATCAAATGAGATGATCAGGACATTTTTCAATTCAGAATTCCCCTGTGAAAAGTTTAAGGCCACCACATACAACTTAAAGCAAGATGTGTGCCACCTATCT
>JAOZRQ010000087.1:13437-16903 GCA_029940115.1 Desulfobacterales bacterium | reverse complement strand
GACACGGGGGGCGGCTTTATGCGCTGGAACTCAAGAGCTACAGGGACAATCCCGCGTATCTTCGGGCGTTGGGGGAGGCCGCGGAGTATGGCAGGGAACTCGGCCTAGACGTGATTCACCTGATCGTCTTTGTGGAGTACATCGGCGATGACCTTCGGAAACGGTATGAGAGCGAGCACCAGGATGAGGGCACTGGCATGACGGTCCGGCCGCTGCTCATCGCGACGGGCAACTGAAGAAACCCGAGTTTTTGTTGCCCAAAAAGCCGGGTTCTCTCTATGATCGATTTTTTATGAAAAAAATGTCCCAAATATCATTTTTTCCCCCTCTTATTATTTCAGAGGGGAAAGAACTCAAAAAGCTGTCAACAGATATTTTTTTTTGCAATGTGTAACAAAAAACTTACGGTACCATATTGTATATGATATGGAGGAAAAGAAACTTTTCTTATGAAGATTTTCTGTGTACAGGCTGAGTACAGGACAAAAAATTGGGAATGGGCGAGAAACCCGGCTTTTTTCCAAACGGGCGGACCTCCCGACCGCAAGAAAAAGCCGGGTTTCTGATTTTTGAAGTTTCAGAATTGATGGCCATGAATCAAGGGACAATCTGGGGTTCAGAATGATGATGTGATTTTTTCCAGATTTTTTTATAAGAAAAAAATCATCCCTGCATATACATACATAATATCAGAAGCGCGGGAATACCGCTTTTCAAATGTTGCAATCCCATGGTTTTCTGTGTATGAATATGAGCTTATAGACCTTTTTCTTAATTTTCCAGCAAAATCAACAGAATAAGGAGCATCTGATGAAAAAGAGCCGTTTTGCCAGAAAAATGGTCATCATTTTTACAGGCCTGCTTGCGGTGATGTGGGCATTATGTCACGGGCCGGCTTACAGCGCGGAGGTCGAGATCCCCTCCTCATTTAATCCAGTGGGATCAGGCGCGAGGGCCCTTGGGTTTGGGGGCGCGTTCATTGCCATTGCCGATGACGCGACCGCGGCCTCATGGAATCCCGGCGGCCTGACCCAGTTGCAGAAGCCGGAATGCTCGGTTGTGGGATCATTCTTCCACCGGGGGGAGGACCTCACGTTCGGAACCAACCCGGAGGCCGATGGGTCACACAGCATCTCGGACCAGAACATCAATTACCTGAGTGTGACCTATCCGTTTGAGATATCGAAGTACAATATGGTTCTGTCTCTGAGCTATCAGCATCTTTATGATTTTAATCGGGAGTGGAAATTTAAGTTCAAAGAAGATGCGGAGCTGCAGGTCGGTGACGATCACTATGAATATGAGCAGACAGGAAGTCTGACCGCACTGGGTCTCTCCTATTGCATCCGGCTTCTTCCCCAGTTTTCAGCCGGATTCACCCTGAACTTCTGGGATGATGATCTGAGTCCCAACAATTGGAAAGAAAATTATAAGTTCACAAGTACAGGGATAATGGCGGGCATCCCTTTTGTGGAGAATTTCAACCGGACCGAAGACCATTCCATCAGCGGGTTTAATTTCAACTTGGGATTTCTGTGGAAAATAAATTACAAATGGACATTGGGTGGCGTTTTCAAATCGCCTTTCAAAGCTGATCTGGAACATAAGATTCAATGGAGTTCGGTCATAGATCACCCTCTCCTTGAGCCGTATCCATATGAACCTGTGAAAAACAAGGAATTGGAAATGCCCATGTCTTATGGAATCGGCGTTGTCCATAATGTTTCAGATAATTTTTCTGTGTCAGCCGATCTTTACAGGACAGAATGGGATGATTGTTTTTATCGGGATGAATACGGAAATGAGTTCAGTCCCATTACGAATGGCCCAGCTTCAGAGATTGATCCTACCCATCAGGTCAGAATAGGGGCTGAATACCGGTTTATTGACCCAGAGAAAGAATATCTTATCCCCATAAGGTGTGGATTTTTCTACGACCCTGCGCCTGCTGAAGGGAGTCCAGACGATTTTTACGGTTTCAGTTTCGGTTTGGGGTTCACAAAAAATGACTGGCTCTCTCTGGATGTTGCATATCAGTACCGTTTTGCTGATGATGTGGGGAAACATCTGATGATAGGCCGTGAACTTTCGCAGGATGTGGATGAACATATGGTTTATCTGTCCATGATTTGGTATAAATTTGACTGAAGCCGTAGAGCCTTGAAATCAATTTCAGGGCTGAAAGCCTAAGCAAACTGAAGCCAACTGGCATCTAAACGCTTAAGATATTCTTTACAGTGTACAGTGCGCTTCAGCGTACTTTTGCTTTCAGCCGGGAGATTGATCTCCCGGCTTCAGGCTTCGATTAAAACTAAAGGAGGTTTGACATGATTGGAAAAATGAAGGACGTATGTAAGATTTTTATGATTTGCCTTCTGATGCCGGTTGCCCTGCCATCTCTGGCTTGGGCGATCACTCCGGATATTTACGAAGAGGACAACAGTCCCTATCAAGCCAAACTCATCATTGTGGATGGTCATGTTCAGCATCACAATTTCCACAATGCCACTGATGAGGACTGGATATTGTTTGAGGTAAGCTCTGATGAAAATCTCGACAGAGAGTATGAAATTAAGTTGACGAACCCCGTAAACAATTGCGTTTCCAAAATTGAAGTTTACGATAGCCCTGATGCCGAAAACGCGTTGCTCACCATATCTAAGGCCAACGATGACGGAAGTATGGTTGGTGACGTGGATTTCACCGCAGATGGCTGTGGCTATATAAAAGTGACAAGCAATGCTTTTGGAAACGACACGGGATATGATCTTGAAGTGAATCCTGCTGACTCGCCGGATTTTGATAACGCAAGAATCCTCGGTCTTGTATTTGAGAATGAAGAATTTGCAGATGGAGTTTTCACCAGAGTTCCGATTGCCAACGTGAATATCCAGATTCAGAGAAATGGCACAGAGAAAATTTGGCATCCTAAGAGTTCGGATGGGTGCAATTCCGCTGGCACATTCTGTCATCCCGCATTTTTTGGGCTTTATCTTACCCACAGAGTTCTTTCTACGGGGACTTACATCATCACTGCCAACGCTGATGGATACGCTCCATATAATAATGAGTCAGTGAAAATTGAAAGAACTGGTCAGGTGTTGCGGCACGATATTGAGATGAAGCCATCGTCTTCCCAACCTACTCCTCAGTTGTTCACTTTTTGGATAGATCGTGACAAAGATGGTCAGGGGAGCAACTACCCGATCCCCAGTGAAGTGCATTGCAAAAACTGCACAAAACCTGACTGTAACGATCCTGACAAGCCTTATGGAGAATGTTGGGCGGATAATGATAATGATGATGACGATGATCCTTCTACCACGACAATTCCGACCACGACGGTCCCGACCACCACGGTTCCGACCACGACGGTTCCGACCACGACGGTCCCGACCACGACGGTCCCGACCACGACGGTTCCGACCACGACGGTCCCGACCACGACGGTCCCGACCACGACGGT
>JAOZRQ010000087.1:0-13337 GCA_029940115.1 Desulfobacterales bacterium | reverse complement strand
CCGACCACGACGGTCCCGACCACGACGGTCCCGACCACGACGGTCCCGACCACGACGGTCCCGACCACGACAGTTCCGACCACGACAGTTCCGACCACAACAACGATCTCAACGACTGTCATCACCACGACCAGCACCACAACGACGATTCATCCATATGATATGGATGATGACAGGGATGGCTATACGGAGAATCAAGGTGACTGTGACGATTCAGCGGAAGCGTCGTCAATAAATCCCGGAGCAGAAGAGGCATACAATGGAATAGACGATAATTGCAATGGTGAGATTGATGAAGGCTGCAAAGTCTATTTCCATGATGGAGACAATGACGGCCACAGTGTGAGGATCAGGTCGTGCAAAGTGCCCGAAGGATACAAACCTGGACCGCCACTGGCAGATGGTGAAGAGGAGGACTGCGATGACATAGACCCAAATGAACATCCGGGTCAGCATTGGTTCCAAGACAAAGACGGCGATGAGTTTTCAAGCGGAATGAGAAAAACCGCCTGCGAAAGACCGGGATCTGGCTATTATCTCAGGTGGGAACTGAAGGAAGTCACAGGAGACTGTGATGATAATGAGTCATCGGTCAATCCTGAAGCTGAGGAAATTTGCAATGGTATAGACGACAACTGCAATGACGAGGTGGATGAGTGTTGCAAAACCTATTACAGGGATCAGGATGGAGACGGTTACGGCGATCCGAATAATAGCGTAAAAGCTTGTGAACCGCCTGAAGGGTATGTGGAAAATAAGGAGGACTGTGACGATGCCAACGCCTCAATCAATCCTGATGCTGAGGAAATCTGCAATGGCGTGGATGACAACTGCAATGGGGAGGTGGATGAGTGTTGCAAAACCTATTACAGGGATCAGGATGAAGACGGTTACGGCGATCCAAATGATAGCGTGGAAGCCTGTGAACCACCTGAGGGTTATGTGGAAAACAATGCCGACTGTGACGATACCAACCGTTTCATCAATCCTGACGCCCAAGAAATCGGGAATGGTAAAGATGATGACTGTAATGGGCTTGTTGGCGATGATGTGGATAAAAGGCCAGATGATTATGAAGCGGATAACGAGATCAATGATGCCACCGTTATCACCTTGAACGAAGGCCAGGCGGAACTCCTGAGCGAAGATCAAGCGGTAGCCTTGAGTGAAGGCCAGATGGAACATCGTCATAATTTCCATGGCACAGGGGATGAGGATTGGGTGAAGTTTTACGGGATTGCCGGTGAAATTTACACCATTGAGGCCATCAATCTGGCTCCTCGATGTGATGCTGTCATTCAACTTTATTTTAAGCTTGACAAGAGTGACATCGACGGGACACCCCTTGCCTCTGTCAATGATGGCTTGGCGGGTGAAGATGAGATTCTGGAGTGGCTGTGTCTTGAAGATGGCATCCATTATGTGAGGATAGCTGGTCACGATCTGGAAATTTTCGGTGAAGGAACAGGATATGACTTGCTGGTATCCAGAGGCATCTCCTCTTGGGCGACGCGGGTAATTACTGGGGGTTCTCTTGCCAGAAAGCCCGCGGGGGATACATGGGTCAAGACAGACCGAAATGACACGGCCATTCTTTCGGACGGGACGTTCACGCTTGTTTCATGTGCTGATTCCCGCAGACTGACCGTTGAGTCTGACAAGGGCGCGAGAGACATGCTGATAATGGCATCCGGAGATTTCAAGGCCGACATCCGGCTGGACGATCCCCTGCATGACGCTGTGGCGATCCTGCAATTCCTTACAGGAACCACCCATTTCACCCTGCTCCCTGATCCGAACAGGGATGGAAAGATCGGTCTGGAGGATGTGCTGTATATTCTACGGGAAAGCGCAGTGCCCACCTCTTAGGTGAAAGTTGCCCGGCAATTCATTGCCGGGCAAAAAGGAACAGATTCTGAACCCAATCATCAGTGGTTCCGTAAGACAAGGAGGGGAAAATGATTATGACGAAACGAGGATACGGTTTTAATGCGTGTAAGATTCTTATTATCTGTTTTTCGGTGCTGACTGCATTGCCTTCTCCGGCTCCCGCTCCTGAATTTCCCGGATTCATCTTCGGTATGGTCGTCGATGCTTCCAGATTCCCTACAAAGCGAATTGCCGGAGCGACGATTCGGATCAATGGTGTTGAAAGTGATTTTATAAGTTCCGACGGTTGGGCAGGAAATGGGAAATACTACTCTGGGCTTGTCGGATTCTACAGAACTTCACGAATTAACGCAGGCAATTACACCATCACTGCCGAGGCCAGAGGGTATGAAGTTTTTGACAGATGTTTGATTCGCCTCTTGAACCTGAACCGCAGACAAAAAAGATGATGTTCGCAAGTTTTTTTGATCTTCTTGCATAAGAAAAAAAGCCCTTCTGCATATAAGTATCTCAAGTTTCGCACCCCTATATGAGCCCATTTTTCAAGGGTTTTAGGAGATAGTCGACCTCGAAAATTCACTTTTTGGGCAATGTGAAATCAGGCACTTACACCCCATCATGACCAAAAATTGAATCAGACGGACCAGAAATTGACTTAACCATCTGTATTTACTTAAAAATTTGGGTGCGAAACTTGAGTAAGTATATCAAAAGGGCATCAGCAGGTGTTTCATCCAAACCATGGATTTCTGATATATGATTATGAGAGTTTAAGATTTTCTTATAATTTAAGGCATAACTAATGAAGCCCCAAAAACAGGAAACTGAACCGCAGATTGATTCCGGGTCTGCGGGGAAGCGCACTGAGAGCCGGCTTGATTCCGGGTCTGCGAAATCCGTTCAATCTGCGTCAATCTGCGGTTCAAAACTATTAAAAAGGAGGAACGAAATGAAGGCAATCACATTGTTCAGGCGTCTGACGATCATAGGCACCATCATCGCCATGATCTTCTCGCCGGTTTCAGGCTCTGCCCAAGAAGGGTGTGAGCCGGAGAGCTACAAATTTGAACGCTTGTGGCCGACCCTGCATCAGCCATGGTATTTCGGCGATGCCGAGGGGATCGCAGTGGACAGCAAGGGTTATGTCTATGTGCCGGACATGTACACGCATTCCATCCGCAAATTCACGTCGGATGGGCATCTGGTGACCCGCTGGGGAACCTATGGCGATGGAAAGGGGGAATTCAAAGGCCCCAGCCAAGTCGCAATTGATCATAAAAATAGCTGGCTTTATGTCGTGGAGAAGTATGGCAATCGGGTTCAGAAATTCACGCTGGACGGAGAGCATACGAACATCATCTGGGGCGGACCAGGCCATGAAAACGGGAAATTCAACGCTCCGAGGCGAATCGCTGTGGATAGGGAAGGATTTGTCTATGTGTCTGACTCCCGCAACTATCGGATTCAGAAATTCATGTCGGACGGGACTCGGACGGCCACTTGGGGGGTGAAAGGAGAAGGGGATGGCGAATTTCTCAGCCCCAGGGGCATCGCTTTTGACAGTCAGGGGTTCGTGTATGTGGCGGACTCCATGACGAATTGCATCCAGAAGTTCACGCGGAAGGGTGAATTTGTCTTCAAGTGGAGCGGCAATGAAGATGATGAAGAGGGCCTGTTCAATGCTCCCAACGGCCTTGCAATTGACAAGGATGATTTCATTTATGTGGTCAATGAAGGAGGCGACTCTGTTCAGAAATTTGATCTGAAAGGAGACAGCCCAAGGTTTGTCGCACCCAAATGGGGCGGGGAATCGAAAACAAACCCCGTCAAACAACGGATTGACGAACTGGTTGACGAGTATCTGGAAGCGATTCAGACTTATCGAATGAACTTTCAGGCATTGAAGAAGCTGGTCCAATATCTGCCGAAAGGGAGTATCGGGAACGGGAAATTCAAATCCCCCAAAGATGTCACAATTGATCACCGAGGCTTCGTTTATGTTGCGGATACTGGGAACCAGCGCATTCAGAAGTTTGATTCAGAGGGGAATTTTCTCTCCAAATGGGGTAGTGCGAACACCACTCCGGGAACATTCCAGTCGCCCCTCGGCGTGGCGGTGTATGGCGACTTCGTCTATGTGGCGGACTCGGGGAACAACCGGATTCAGAAATTCAGACGGAGTAATAGAGAATTTCTCCGCCAATGGGGCGGTGATGACCAATTTGAATTTCCCACGGATGTTGCGGTCGATCATGAGGGGAACATCTATGTGGCGGACACTTTAAATGCCCGTATCCGGAAGTTTGGCCCCGATGGCACCCATCTGAACACATGGGGAGAGCATGCCATCATAGACGGCAAACTGGAGACCGGACCGTACAAATTTTTGTTGCCTGTGGGCATTGCCGTCCGGGAGGGTTTTGTCTATGTTGCGGATTTGGGACAAAACCAGATCCGTAAGTTCAAGACAGACGGGACGTATGTGAAGCAATGGAACGCACAGTCTCCGGTCAGAGTGGCGGTTGACCAAAAGGGAAATGTCTATTCGGTCAATCAAGACTGCAATTGTGTCCAGAAATTCAATGACCAAGGAGATCGTCTGGAGGGCTGGGAAATCAAGCTTTCCGGAGAATCGGAGATCACAGGGACATCCGTTGAATATACCGGACTGACGATCGCGTATGATCCGAAACAGGGGAAGGAGTTCCTGTATGTCTCAACCGGTGAGGACAACTATCGTATCTGGAAGTTCCGCTTGGATGCGGAGAAGGCCGAATTCTGCACCCAGATCGGTGAGCCGGGCCATGAGATCGGACAGGTGGTCTTTCCCTGCGGCATTGATGTGGATGAAGACGGGAAAATTTATGTCGCGGATACTGGGAATCATCGGATTCAGGTGTTCAGAAAAGGCCAAGGCGCGGATGAAAAGATGAAGGCCATCATTGTAGCCGGACGTAAATACGAAAAGGATTATCTTTGGGACAAGACCGAACTGTCCGCCAATTTTGCGTATAGGGCTCTGATCTATCAGGGATTCACCAAGGATACGATCTACTATCTGAGTTCAAATCTCGACCTTGACCTGAACGGCGACGGCAAAGCAGAAGTGGACGCCGACACCATGAAGGGAAATTTGCAATATGCCCTCACAGACTGGGCAAGCGGTCCCGATATCCATGATGTGGTATTATATATTGTGGATCATGGCGGGAGCAACACCTTTCGCTTAAATGAAAGTGAGGAAGCTTTAGAGGCATCCGAGCTGGCAGGGTGGCTGGATATGCTTCAGGATAGCATATCAGGGAAGATCATCGTGATTTATGAAGCCTGCTATTCCGGTAGCTTTATGGATGAGCTTAAACTTGACAGCGATCTGATAACTGAAGGAAAAGAAAGGATCGTAATAACCAGCGCATCAGATGTTAAGCGGGCAAAATTTTTCAGTCAGGGTTCGATTTCTTTTTCAAGCTATTTCTGGAACGGTGTTTTCAATGGCCAGAATATCGGCAAAGCATTTCGTCTAGCCCATGACGCGATGGGAGGAGCCAAAAAACAGGCCCCGCTTCTGGATGACAACTGCACCGGAGATTATATCCCTGAGAATGGCAACGGCACCTATGAAGATGATGAAGACGGAGAACTGGCCGGGGAGACTTATATCGGCAATGGCATGTTCATATACAGAAACATGCCGAAGATAGAAGACTCATTTGTAAGCGATATCCACGATAACACTGCCGAACTATCCGCCATTGACGTGACAGACGATGACGGGATCGCCCGTGTTTGGGCAGAGATCATAGAGCCGGATCACAACGAAAGCCTTTCGGATGAGGCGCTGACAGACATGCCCATTGTGGAACTTTCAAAAGGGGACGGCGGCTACAAAGGAACTTATAAAGGATTTGACAGCCCAGGAGACTATCAGGTGTTCATTTACGCCAGAGACAGTGTTGGAAACACCTCTCCACCGAAACTGCTTACCGTAAAAGTTGATTCGCCTCTAAGCCGGAAGGCCATTATTATTCTGGGCGAATCTCAGACGGAAAGCCTTTCAAATGCTGTTGGGATGATGGGCGTATTAGCCTATAATGCTCTGTCTTCTCAAGGCTATTCCGATGACGACATATCTTTTCTGACACCAATCGGTGCGACGATTGAAGGGATAACACCTAGTTTCATCTTCGGTTCTTCCCCGGAAAAACTGAAGGAGGTCATTGAACTTCTCGGTGACGCTGACACACAGGATCTGGTATTGTATATGGTCGGGACAGGCGATGACGGTGTTTTCCAGATGACCTCGGAAAAAACGCTCTCAGCCGCTGATGAAACCGATGACAACTTGGATAAATGGCTGGATGATTTGCAGGAGAAAATTCCGGGCAAAGTTACTGTCATTTATGACGCCTGCCATTCCGGAAGTTTTATCCCTCTCTTGTCCCCCCCTGCTGGGAAAGAGCGGATTCTGATCACCAGTGCTGCCAAAGATGAGCCAGCCCATTTTCTTCTTGAAGGGGAAGTTTCATTTTCCAAGTATTTCTGGAACAGCGTGACAGACGGCGTCAGTACCCGCCAAGCTTTTGTCAACGCTACGAGAGCGATAGCAAGAGCGAAAAAACTTAGTGGGAAAAATCAGACCCCTCAGATCAACGATGATGGTAACAGCACCGGAAATGACGAAGGGGATGGGGAGATAGCGAGAAATCACAAAATTGGTGATGGAAGGATGTACGCTGACAATGACTCCCTAGTTGGGGATGTCTCATTACCTCAGTCATTGAATGATGATGGAAAAGCCGCGATATGGGTCAGGCTGGCATCAGGTGTTGCTTCGGAATTCTGGGCCGAGATTCAGTCGCCGATCCCGGACGAGGATGAATTTGTCTGCTGTATTACGGATGTGAGCAGCAGAAGAGTGTCACTTGGCTACAGTGAGGAAAAAGGTTGGTATGAGTATAAAGTGGCTGACCATGATTTCAATGCAGGCGAAGACCTTGTCAGTATTAGCATCTACGCCAAGGGCGAGGCAGGAAAGTCTTGTCTTCTGGGAACAACAGAAGTCTGCCGGAGAGACAGTGACCACGACGGAATGGGAGACTGCTGGGATCTCGATCCCTACGGCTCGAATGATGAATGGCTGGATTCGGATAACGACGGTGTCCCGGACACAAAAGACGCCTTTCCGAACGACGCTAGTGAGCAGTACGACTCGGACGATGACGGCATAGGCGACAACAGAGACCAGGACGACGACAACGACGGCGTCCCAGACATGCTGGAGGAGTATTACGACACCAACCCGATTGTCGCCGAAGAGGGTTCCGCAACCTGCAATTTGGCGGATTACCAGTCCGGCAATCTTCCTTTTGAATATCGGAGATCGCTCGGGCAACTTGATGAGGCGAAAACGACCTACACGATTTCGGGCTATGCGTATGATCATTACGATTTGCCTGTTGCGGGCATTACAATAAAGGTGGAAAATGCGGACGGCACATCAAGGGAAGTGGTGACGAACATCGCAGGGGGTTACAGTATTGAGGTGGACCCCGAATGGGAAGGACGCCTGATTCCCTCTGATGACGCATTTGTGTTTGTTCCCTCGGAGCAGACCTATGAGGCGGTGGAGAAGAATCATCTCTCTCAGAACTTCTTGGCCGCACCGCTTCCTGAGACGAACGAAACCACCACGCCGACCATTCAGACCGTCCGAAGCGGGGCGTGGGATGACCTAAACGCTTGGAATCTGGGCCGTACCCCCGCAGAAGGTGACATTGTACGGATCAATGAGGGGCATACCGTGCTGTTCAACCCCTCTGATGAGGAGGAATGGACCGAGGAAAATACAGCGGATGCTTGCAAATCGGGGCTGATCGCCACCATGCGGAAAAAGAACCGGATAAAGGGCCTCTCCAATTTCGGCACGTTGGAAAGCATGCCGGACAGGGACATCGCCCTCTTCGCGACGGATTTCATTTATAACGATGGGACGATTCAGGGGGCAGATGGTCTGAGCAAAGCCGATCCTGATGCCTTGCTTCCCAGAGAAATCTGTTGTGATTCCGATTGTGAAGATGTCTATATTTACTACCCGCCACTTTGGGCGAAAGAGCTGACGCATGGGAATTCCGCAGATGCGGGCCGAAATGTCATGCTGACCGCCGGAAACACCTTTTATAATGGGCCGAATGGTGTCATTCTCGGCGGGCGAGGGGGCGATCATTTCGGTTTCCTTGCGGCGGCAGGAGATGGCGGCGACGTTGAAATCTATGCGGATGAGATTGTCAACAGCGGAAAAATCGGTCCCAGGTGCGACTCCAATGCGGATGGCGGGCATGGCGGCAAATCCGAAACACCTTCCGGATGTGGCACAAGATGCAAAGACTCCTTTTCTGGCAGTGGCGGCGATGTCATCCTTCTCGGTGACACCATGGCGATCAATATGGCAGATGGACGGGTCGCCTCGGGCAAAGGCGGGAAAGCATACTACGGACACTGCAACGGATACCCGGGACATGCGGGCCACCTGCTCTTCACCGCGCTGACCACGATTCAGCGGGGCACCATCGAAGGGTGCGGAGAAGGAAGTATCGTCTCTTGCGATCCGCCAAAGATCTATTCAGATGGTTGCTGGAAGAGTGGCGGAGATACGATCATTGCCGGTGGAGACAATTCGGTCATTGGTCTGAGAGATATCCCTCCCCAATGTATGATGGCCAAATCAACGATCACCATTGCCGTGGGAAGTTGTGGTGTCGTTGACCTTCAAGGGGCGACACGGAACATTTTCAAGGCTGAAGATCGCGTGGACATTTATGCGGACAACATTCTGAAGGACGACTGTGTCACCCTTTCCGAAATCTTCGGCACAGCGAATGTCCTCCTTCATCCCTCTAAGATCATTTATGACTTTATGATGAATGTTCAGAAAAGTCGGGTGGAGGATACTGCGGACCACTTTGCCTACATTCCCTTGTTCATCCTGAACAACAGCCCTGAGGGAGACACCTACGACATAGAGGTGATCGATTCTGAGGGACGGATGCTAAATGTGGTGGAAAACCACACCGTGCCCGTTGAATCCTTCAAGTACAAAAGCTTTTGCCTGAAGGTCCGCTTGCCAGATGGCGTGGATGAGCATGATTGGCTTCAGATCGAGGCCACGTCAAGAGGAAATCCTGACCTCACCCGCCGGGGGACAGCAACCATCTATTCCAAAGAGCCGCCCCCAGTCTATCCCGACACCGACGGCGACGGCCTCACGGACCTCATGGAGACGGATGTCTATGGAACCGATCCGAATGACCCCGACACCGACGACGACGGCATGACCGACGGTTGGGAGGTTCATTACAGATTCGATCCGCTTGATACGACCGATGCGCGTGAAGATCCGGATATTGATTATTTCACCAACCTCGAGGAGTTTGAGGCCAGGACCAATCCGAGGGATGCGCTTTCCACCCCCAAGGCTTATAGCCAATGTCCTCTGGATAGCGATGGCGACGGACTGCCGGATGTGATTGAAGAAAAGTTCGGAACCAAAAAGGATAACCGGGACAGTGACGCTGACGGCATGGAAGACGCGTGGGAGGTCTATCACGAGCTGAAGCCGACGGACGAGACCGACGCACATGATGACCCGGATGCGGACGGATTCTGCAACCTCCATGAGTTCAACGCGGGGAGCGATCCGCATGATGCGGCATCCGTGCCTGAGGTCTATTGGAAAGACACCGATGCGGATGGGTTGCCGGATGTGATTGAGGCGAAGTATGGCACAAAGTCCGGTGACCCGGAGATTGATGGCGAGGTATTGCCTGACACATGGGATACCGACGGCGACGGCCTGGGCGACGGATGGGAAGTGTATCACGGCCTGGATCCCCTTGTGGCTGAGGCAGACACCGATGGCGACGGCCTGAACGACGGATGGGAGATCCATCTGGGCATGGATCCCAATGTGCCGGATCTGGATAGTGACGAAGATGGCTTGCTTGATGGATGGGAGGATTACTACGACTTTGATCCAGTAGTGGCAAATGACCCGGATGGCGATTCCGACGGCGACGGATTCTCCGATCTTGACGAATACGAGGCCATGACCGATCCGACTGATCCGAATGTCAACCCGGAGAATCGGCCCGTTCTGCATCCCGAAGACTCGGATCACGATGGCCTGCCCGATGTGATTGAGGCGGCTGGGGAAGGCGAGGACGAAGGAAAATTTGGAACCGACCCGGACAACCCGGACAGCGACGGTGACGGCGTCAAGGACGGATGGGAAGTCTATCACGGGCTGGATCCGGCCAAAAAGAAGGATGGCCATGACGACCCAGACGAAGATGAATTTTCCAACCTTGAGGAATATGAGGCCAGAACCGATCCCAACGATCCGGATGACATGCCCAATTCCCATCGCCCCATAGATTCGGACGATGACGGCATGCCGGATGTGGTGGAAAAAGAACTCGTAAATGATCCGAAAGTGGCGGATGAGGATGCTGACGGGATGACGGACGGGTGGGAGTTCTTCAACGGAGTGGATGATCCTATGGATGATGCGGATGGAGACGGCTTCACCAACCTTGAGGAGTTCGAGGCCCGAAGCGATCCGAATGACCCAGATTCCGTGCCTATCCCGTATCAACCTCAAGATTCCGATGGTGATGGTCTGCCGGATGTGGTTGAAGCAGATTACGGAACCAGCAAGGAGAAGGCGGACACGGATGACGACGGCATGACGGACGGTTGGGAAGTCTGTCACGGATTTGAGCCTTCATCTGCAGATGAGGCAGAGGATGACGCAGATGGCGACGGATTTACCAATCTTGAGGAGTTCAATGCTGGAAGCGACCCGCTTGATCCGGATTCCACACAGGACAATCCATCATCTGATGAGGCGTGTCTCGTCGATTTCAATGAGGATGCGGACGATGATGGTATGCCTGATGTATGGGAACGCTCCCATGACCCTGACGGCTTGGGAGACCTGCTGGCAGATGACGACTTGGACGAAGATGGCTTCACCAACCTTGAGGAGTTCAAGGCCGGCAGTCATCCGTTGGATTGGGAGTCCATACCTGAACCGTACCAGCCCAAGGATTCGGATAACGATGGGCTGCCGGATAAGGTGGAGACGGATGTTTATGGCAAGAATCCGGGCAAGTCAGACGAGGACAAGGATGGCATCAAAGACGGATGGGAGATTTGGCACGACTTAGATGACCCATCCGACGATCCGGACCGTGACGGATTCACCAATCTTCAGGAGTTTGAAGCTGGCAGTGATCCGAACAGTGAATATTCTGTGCCTGATGAGTATCCGAAAGATACCGACGGCGACGCCCTGCCAGATGTGATTGAAGTGATGTATGGCACATGCCCGGGCACAGATGCCGCCATCTGTGACGGCGTGATCGACGCGTCCGACACCGACGGAGACGGCATGGCCGATGCGTGGGAGGTCTGGCAAAAACTGGATCCCTTGATGTATGATGCACTGAATGACCCGGACGGAGACGGCTATGCCAACATCGAGGAGTACAAAGCCTGGGTCGAATACAGAGGCTGGTCCGATCCGCGTGATGTGACGTCCGTGCCGAACTTGGCGTTTAGGCCGGGAATATTCGTCGTGGGAGCTGACGGGGTCGTGAAGATAGACTGGCTGTATGATGGCGGTGCCTATCACAGGGGAGAGTTTGGCGTATTCAGCCTGACCGGCATGGAATCCCTGACCAAGTACGAGTTCATCAGGGAAGCGATCCGGCGGGTACTCACCTCGAACACAGAAGATTCCAGGAAGGCATGTGAGGAAGGTTGCATCGTGTTTTCCGACGGAAAAGAGGGCGCACGATTCCGAGGGGTGTTCGACGGGGAGTGGGGAGACCATAATCGCGGTCCCTATCTCGGGACAAAGCATCTTGACATGACTCCGGGAGATCGGATCGCCACCATCCTGATTCCGAATGCCTCATTTGAGGAGGCCGCCATAGACCCGTTCATCGAGGATCCGGCGAAACGCCCCCTGTTCTCGATCATATCCCCGAATGCGGATTACGGCATGCACCTGGGCCAAGTCGCGGATATCAGCAAGATGGGCAAGGCCTTCGTGTATGAGGACATCGACCTGCGAAGCCCCGGCAGCGACCGGGACTACAACGACCTGATCGTCCAGATCACCGGCGTGACGGTCAACGCTGTTCCCTCTTTGGATTCGTTGGTCAACCCTCCGGAGAGAAGCAGGAAAAAGAGGCGGGATGACAGGTGGACTGACTGGAGAGACTCGAAACTCGGCAAGCTGATCTTGGAGCATGTCGAGATGCCTGACACCCCGCTGTTCTCCGTTAAGACCGACGGCGGCGCGGAGATGCTGATGTATGACCCCCTGCGGACGTATGATGGTGAGGAGCGGGTGATCGGCAAGGAGGGCGGAACCCTTCCCGGGGCGACCTTCGGGTCCGACGAATCTGGATGTCGGAAGATATCCCTGCCTGAAAGGGATGATCAGGAGGGGGATGACCATTATCGCATGGTCCTGCGCGGTGCGGAGAACGGCACCTGCCAGTTGAGAATCACTCGGCACGATGGTGTTTCCTCGGAGGAGACCCTGAACATCCCGATTGAGGCGCATCAGGCAGTCAATATTGACGTGGAGATCTCGGCGGACCAGACCGTCTATGTGAGCGAACCCAAAGCCTGCGACCTTTACGATTCCGACTGTGACGGAACCACAGAGGATGACATCGAAAGGGTCCAAGCGATCTGGAACACCTGCATCGGCGACCCGGACTATGACCGCTTCTACGACCTTGATGAGGACGGATGCATCACCATCCTCGACATCATGCCGATTGTGAACAGCAGGTGATGCGCTCGGGAGCGTTCCATGTTTTCAAGACCACGGGATCGGGTTTGGGAAGGATTTTGCGGACGGTGAGATACTCTCCTTATCACATCCAATCCTTGTGGTTCCCTATTTTTGATGATGATGTGACATGCAACAACTTTCGCTGTCATTCCTGCGAACGCAGGAATCCAATTCTCAACAAGGGGAACTGTGGAATCCTGCTTTCGCAGGAATGACATGGCGTGAACTTATGTTTATCTATTTTGCAACTTGCAACTTATGAGGCAAATTATGCTTGGAGAGATTCCTGCCGTATATGAAAACGGTTGCCTGCGTCTTTTGCATCCACCAGATTTATGTGAAAATGAGGCGGTTCGTGTCATCATACTGCCGGGACAGCCAGTTGATGAAAGGGATGAGGTTGTTCAGATCATGATCAAGGCTGGCCTGATGCGTCATCGCCGGCCAAGACATCCCCCGCCCGACCCGGTACCCAAAGAGGAGCGTATCAGGCTTGCCGAAAAACTGGGACGCGTGCCGGGAAGGCCGCTTTCGGAAATCATCATCTCAGAGCGTGGGCAGTGATGGAAACCGCATA
>JAOZRQ010000538.1 GCA_029940115.1 Desulfobacterales bacterium | reverse complement strand
TAAAGCGCACTATCCATTGAAACAAGCTGGCTTCAGCCTGCTTGCGCTTTCAGGGCTTTCATCGGGGCCTGTTTGAGGAAAAGAGATGGATTGGGACAGCGAACTGGAATTGGCAAAACACGCGGCAATGGCCGCGGCCGGACAGATCGGACATGTCATCCACAATGACATTCTGGATGAAAGTGGTCGTGACTTAAAACATCGGGCAGATATGGAAGCGGAGCAGGTCATACTCGCCATTCTGAATCAAAGTTCATCCTCGTATCCCATACTTGCAGAAGAGAGCGGTGAAATCAGAGAAATTCGTCACGACACACCAATATGGGTGGTTGATCCTCTGGATGGAACATTCAACTTCAGCCGGAACATCGGCTTATGCTGTGTTTCCATTGCGCTTTGGCAGGATGATCAGCCCCTTCTCGGCGTCGTTTATGATTTTAACAGAAAAGAACTTTTCTCCGGCATTGTGGGCCAAGGAGCATGGTGTAATGATCAGCCCATATCCGCATCTCATGTGACCTCACCTGAAAAAGCGGCATTGGCCACCGGTTTTCCCGTGAACAGAGATTTCGGGTCAGGTCCGATCCGTGATTTCCTCCTCCGGGTTCAGCAATTTAAAAAAATCAGACTGTTCGGTTCTGCGGCTCTGTCTCTCTCCTACACAGCTTGCGGACGAGTGGACGCGTACACAGAAGAGGACATCATGTTCTGGGATGTGGCTGCCGGTATTGCTTTGGTCAGAGCAGCCAACGGATTTGTCCTGACAGAAAATTCAGAGAAAGGCGGATGGATGAGAAATGTCCGGGCCGGAAGTGTGTTTGAGCAAGGAAACAAACTTGAAACTTGAAACTTGAAACTTGAGACTCGGACGAAAATCCAATACAAATTTAATTATGGGAGAACCCCATGACCCCACGACACATGCATGGATGAAAATCTGTGGACGAGTAGCCCCAGTTGCCCCCGACAGCCAACTGACAACTGGCAACAAACAACCATCGATTTACATGGGAGAATTCAGATGATCCGGTATGAGTTTACAGATTCTTCGGTCCAGAAAGAACATCTTCACCCGGATAGCATTTTCAGCAAAGAACAGGAAATGGCCAGAAAATTTTCAGAGGCAGTGAAAGTCTCCCGGGAAATTCAGCAATGTCCGGTTTGCAATCATGCGAGAGAGGAGATCATTTTTGACAAATGGGGGTATGAATATGCGATATGCCCGAAAAGCTGGACCATAAGTCTGGCTTCAATACCAGATGACAATCTCCTGCGCGATTATTTCTTGGACTCGGAACTCTCCAGAATTCGGGCATCCAGGGAATACCAGGATATGGTGACGCAGAAACGCGGAAACTTATGGGAGAGACAGACCGAATGGATAGAGGGCAGGATCAATCGCTACCTAGGGAGAGAAAAATTCAGCGTGATCTCTTGGGGACCGAAATATCTCGGCTGGCTTGAGCGCCTTGAAAGGGCCGCTTTTGTCGGGAAACTGCTTGTAAAAAGCCCTCTGCCCCCAATCAAAGAAAACATGGATGAAGAAAAAGCCGACATCATCTGCCTTCTTGACGTGCTTCAGCGAGACCCCCGCCCCATAGAGCTGCTGAGGGAAATTTCCGAGAGACTCAGGCCCCACGGACTGCTCATTCTCCACTGCCGAGCTGGTTCCGGATTTGACATACTGACACTCAAAGGAAATTCCGAAAGCGTGTTTCCCCTGGACCATATTTTCCTCCCCTCCCCCAAGGGAATGGAATATCTGCTTGAACAGACCGGATTTGAATTGTTGGAACTGGCCACCCCCGGGCTTCTGGATATGACATACTTAAACGATGCGCGCCATCTTATCCCAAAAGACCAGTATTTCCAGAGATACCTCACAGAACAGCAGGATGAACACCTGTTCGAGCGGGTTCAGGGGTTCCTCCAAAGAAACAATCTGAGCTCGCATCTGAGTTGTGTGGCAAGGAAGAGATAATCAAGAATGATTCTGCGAACAGCAATTGTCGGCATGGGAAAAATGGGACGGATCAGAAAGGCCGTGCTGGATAAGCATCCCGGATTTCAGGTGACTCATCTCTGTGACATGAACCTGGCCCTGTCAGAGGAATTTCCCAAACATCACTTTTCCGCCGAATGGCAGGCCGTCTTATCGGAACCGGTTGACGCAGTCTTTATCTGCACCTATAACAATGTATCCCCTGACATCATCTGTGAAGCTTTGAAAAAAGGGTGTCATGTGTTCTGTGAAAAACCCCCGGGACGCAACGTCGAGGATGTTGAAAGAATTGTTGCGGCAGAACGGACTGCCGGTGGCCAAGTCTTAAAATTCGGATTCAACCACCGCTTTCACTACGCGATTATGGAGGCCAAAGCCATTGTGGAGAGCAACCGTTATGGGCGCATCCTCTGGGCAAGGGGAACCTACGGAAAGGCAGGCGGTCTCAGTTTTGAAGAAAACTGGCGGTCTGACAGAAAACTGGCCGGCGGCGGTATCCTTCTGGATCAGGGCATTCACATGCTTGACCTGATGCGCTATTTTCTCGGCGAGTTCGCAGAAATCAAAAGCTTTGTGGAGAACTGCTACTGGAAAGGAACAGAACTGGAAGACAATGCCTTTGCCCTGATGAAGACCCGGGACGGAAAAGTCGCCATGGTCCATTCCAGCGCGACCCAGTGGAAGCATAAGTTTTCCCTGGATCTATTCATGGAAAACGGATATCTGTGCATAAACGGCATCCTCACTTCCACCAGAAGCTACGGAGAAGAAAGCATCACATTTGCCAAAAAACAGTTTGAGGACGAAGCTTATGCGTTTGGCAGACCCCGTGAGGAGACCATCTATTTTGACCGGGATGACTCCTGTTGCCTTGAAATCCAAGAGTTCCACGATTGTATCACCGGAAAAAAAAGGGGAGTTCAGGGGAACTCCCGAGATGCGCTCAAGGTCATGCAACTGGTGAAGCGGATATATGACGCGGGAAAACTCTGATGTCAGAATAACGAATCAAAATCAACCCTTGGAAATATCTCCAGCTTGCCCCCTCGGGTCGCGTTATAAATTTTTCCACCATGACTTTCAAAAAATTCCCTGCCCACCTGAAACGACCTCTCCTGATATTCCAATTTGGGCGTGTTCCATGGCTCTCCGATCGGCCGGTAATCCGGATGAAAGTGGTTCTGCTCACCTTTGGAAACTAACAATCCTTCCTGGTTCTCTTTAGAGAGTACAGTGAATGAGAAATCCATTCCGATCAGATACAGCTCCCGGATGCCCATGAAAAAGGCAATCTGCATCAATGCATAGGTGACAGTGGCCCCCCAGCAAAGTCCCTGGGTAAAATCAGCGCTGAAATCGGGTCTATCCGGATAAAAGTCATCGTAGGCCATGAAATAGATCAGACTCTCTTTATCCGGCAACGGGCAACATTCCAGATAAAAAGGGAAAAATTTTGGAAATCCCCTCAGACGGGTGATCCGATCATGGTTGAACCGCATGACCAGATGATCCTCCACACAGTAATAAGTGGGTCTCCAATCGGTTTCATCAAAGGCCAGATAGATTTTGTTGGAGGCAAAGGTCACCTCATTTTTGAGGTGATCCAGGTCGGAAACGCTGAGACTCGGGCCATTGCCGATAATAAAGGCCCGATCCCCCTGATGGATATTTTGCAGCATTTCAAACCGGCGCTCATTTTCCTCCCACAACTTTTCTGAGGAATGTCTCAACGCTTGGATCATGGGGATCTTCGGATTGTTTTCAAACCGCATGAAAAAGGCTCTGATCCGATCCGACTCGGAAACATAATTTTCGTTCCGAAGTTCCAGAACCGCCTCGGCGATCTTATGGCCCGGAGCAATCTCCAAACATTCCCGGGCAAATTTTACGGCTTCGCTGTCATTTCCCTGCAAAAAATTCAACAAGGCCAGATGATAAAGAAGAGAAGCCAATGAATCAGGTTCCTGATCGTTGAATCGGATCGCATTCTGAAAGCAGAAAATGGCCTTGTCAAAATCAAGGCATTGTTCATAAAAACGGCCTCTGAAGTTGAAATAGGCAAGGGGATTTCTGGTGATCAACTCTTTCATAGCGTCTCCTGAAAAAAGTTATGGCGGATGAAGCGTCTTTCCTGAAGCCAACCTGAATTTTATATCTGTGTGCAGGACAAAAAATTGCCAAAATCGTTCGGGACCTCGAGTTTTCAGGTGTCGGTGGATTCCGGGTCGGTGCTGAAAAAGTCCCTTTTTCAGCACCGCCCGGAATGACAGGCTGTTTTTTGTCCTGTACTCAGGAATTTTATATATGAATTCTGTGTACAGGACAAAAAGTTGGAGTGGGCGACAAACCCGGCTTTTTTCCAAATGGGCCGACTCCCAAACTGCAAGAAAAAAGCCGGGTTTCTCTTTTTTTGTCCTGTACACAGATATGAATTAGCTAGGTATAGGACAAAAAGTTTCGGATGCCTGAAAAACCGGCACTGTCATTCCCGGTATTTCCGACCCGGAATCCAACTTCCTGTCCTATGCTCAAGATAGATTAGATATGATTTTTTGTGAAAAGTCAATAAGAATATTTTTTTCCGACAGGAAAATCGCCCGACAAATATTCATCAAGGCGATCACATTATGAAAAAACTTCGCATAATCATCTGCACACCGGACATGA
>JAOZRQ010000537.1 GCA_029940115.1 Desulfobacterales bacterium | reverse complement strand
GCTGTCCTTTTGAGGAGAATCCGATGCGAGGAAAAACGAGATTTGTCATTCTGAGGATCGTCCACATTGTACCGGGCCGAATCCGATTTTCCTGTCCGGCGATTGAAAGGGGCGAACTTTCGGCTGATCAGTTGCAACAGCCTCTGAAATCCTGCGCCTGTCTGAGCGGGTTTGAAGTCAATCCTATAACGGGCAGCCTGATTATACGCTTCAATCCTGAACAACTGATGCTGAAACAGGTTTTTTCATGTTTGATCAGAATTTTCCCTTGGGCCAGGATTATGCCCCTAACT
Source organism: Desulfobacterales bacterium (assembly GCA_029940115.1). Classification (GTDB taxonomy): domain Bacteria; phylum Desulfobacterota; class Desulfobacteria; order Desulfobacterales; family 4be13; genus JAOZRQ01. The sequence continues at coordinate 4,379 of JAOZRQ010000537.1, read as the reverse complement.
CCCCAATTTCCCAAGTTTTCGGCTCCCCAATTTCCCAAGTTTTCGGCTCCCCAATTTCCCAAGTTTTCAGATTCCAGATTTCCCAAGTTTTCAAAACTTTGGAAGTCTCAAGAACTGAAACGGATGATCCTGATCGGACTCTCCATTGTCATGGCACTGCTTCTCAGGGACCGATACAGGGATGCATACAACAGAATCATGCCCTGCTGGCTGACCTCAGTCAGTCGCCCGATCTTCAAAGAGGCTTGCAAAGCCATTGTCAGAGACCGCCATTTCACTATTGAGCATTTGGACATGACAGCCATTGCCATGAGTCTGTTTCGCAGAGATTATCTTCCGAGCCTCGTTATGATTCTCTTATATACTCTCGGTGATTTCATCAGGAACGGAACCGGAGAATACTCCCGCCAGACAATCAGCGACCTGATGAAGGTCAAGGAAAAGACCGCATGGATCATCAGGCAGGATAAGGAGACGCCGATTGATGCGAATTTGCTCAGGCCGGATGATCTGATCGTCGTCCACACCGGGGAACTGATCCCCGCGGACGGTGTCATCGTTGACGGAACCGCGCTGGTGGATCAGCAGAGCCTGACCGGTGAACTGTTGCCTGTTCATAAGAAAGCAGGGGAACAGGTTTATGCGGCAGCCCGTCTGAAAGAAGGGGAATTGTTCATCAGAGCTCTGAAAACGGGCCAACACACGATAGCCGCCAACACGATCAAAATTATTGAGAACGCGCTTGAGCAAAAGGTCCATTTTCACCACGAGGCCGAGGAACTGGCCAATCGTCTGGTTCCCCTGACCTTTCTGAGTGCGGGGATATCCTTTCTTGTCACCGGCTCTCTTCGCAGTGTCATGTCGGTGTTTATGATTGATTACGGGAGCGGGATAAGGATTTCAGTACCTGTGGTCATCATGATCAGCCTGATTCTGGCTTCGAGAAAAGGCATCTTCATCAAAAACGGCAACTGTCTGGAACGACTTTCCAAAAGCGATGCCGTCATCTTTGACAAGACTGGCACACTCACTTATGGCCTGCCTGAAGTTGCCGAGGTGATCTCTTATAATGAAAACTTCCCTCCGGAAACGATTCTTGCGTTGGCTGCCGCTGCTGAAATCCGGACCTCGCATCCGGTGGCGAGGGCCATCAGAAACAAGGCCAGACAGATGAAGATAAAAGTTCCGAAAGCCGATTTTCTGCGTTGTGATGTGGGATTCGGGGTATCAGCCCAAGTGGAGGGCCAAAACATCATTGTGGGGAACCCTGCCTATATGGAACATTGCCAGGTGAATTGCGAAGCCTTCCGAAGTTCCAAAGACTTGGGACATCTGAGAGCGGGAAGCCCTGCATCCCTGATTTTCATTGCCGTCAGCAACCGCCTGACAGGAGCGATCTCCTATCAGGATACCCTGCGGCCGGAAAGCCGGCAGGTGATAGAGGGATTGAGGGCCAGGGGTGTGGAAAAGAGCATGCTGATTTCCGGAGATTCCAAGGATGTTGTCTGCCAAGTGTCACAGACTCTGGGGATTGAAGAGTATTATGGAGAGACCTTTCCCCAGGAGAAAAGCCGGATCATTTCCCGGTTGAAGGCGAGGGGGTTGATGACGGTAATGGTGGGTGATGGCATAAATGACGGCCCTGCCCTTGCTGTCTCGGATGTGGGAATTTCCATGAAGGAAAGCTCGGCCGCGGCCCGCGAAACAGCCGATGTGGTATTGTTGAACAACAATCTGACCGGATTGCTGGATATTCTTGACATATCCCGGCAGACTATGATAAGACTCAGAGAATGTTCCCGCATGATTCTGGTTCCGAGTGTCATTGCCATGGGACTGGCCATTCCGGGAATGATCGGCCCGGGCATGGCCACGATTATCAATGACGGGGCCGCGGTTCTGGCTTGTGTCCACGCGGTCAGAACGGGAATGAAAGGAGCTTGGAACTTGAAAATTGAAACCTAAAATACTCAAAAACGACACCTTGAGGCGATGAACCTCTGGGTTGGAAGGCCGGTTCCTGATTGCCGGCATGGAAATTTTCGCACCATAGCCTTGACAGTCGAGGGTTTACAGGGAGAAGGTGTCGCTTTTGAGTAAAATAAAGAATAGGTCAGGAAAATCATGCTGTTAGAATTCAGTGTAAAAAACTTCCTCTCAATTAAGGATGAAGTGATTTTCAGTTTGTATGCCTCTGATGAAATCAGGGGGCATGAGAAACGCAATTTGATCCCCGCGGCAGGGCGGCATATTCTGAAAACGGCCGTGGTTTACGGTGCAAACGCCAGCGGCAAAAGCAATTTGATCAAGGCGATGGGATTCATGCGCGGTGTGATGACAAATTCGCTGAAGCTGAATCCCGAAGAGCCGATCGTGTCAACGTGGAGCTACCCCAGCTTTCAATTACACTCTGAAAGCATGAAGGCTCCGTTGGAGATGGAAGTCAGCTTTTTGTATCAGGATGTTTATTACCGTTACGGTTTTGCTTTGGATGCTGACAGAATCCATCGTGAATGGCTGTATTCCGCGCCCGGAGAAAGTGAGTCCTTATTATATGAACGCCGTTTTGAGGAAGGCTTGTATGCGTATGACATTCCAGAAGATTTTTTGATGGCAACAGAGTTCAGCAAAGGCAGGGGACTGCCTGCCAACACATTGTTGCTGGCGGTGTTGGCAAAATTCACAGACTCTCCGGCACGTCGGGTCATGGAATGGATGGGAAACATCTTCAATGTGATTACCAGCCCGGATGAGGAAGCCTACGAAGGTTTCACCTACAGCAAGTTGGATGAAGAAGATTACCGCACGGATATCCTGAACTTCCTGAAAGTTGCGGATGTGGGTATTGAGGACGTTTTTCTGGAATCGATGACGGTAGCGGATTTGCCGGATGAGATGCCTGAAAAGGTGCGTAAAAAACTGATTTCCCCGGGAGCAAAGCGGGTCGTTTTCCAGCATAACATTTTTGATGACAACGCCATGATGACAGGCAGAACACAGTGGGGGAAAAGTAATGAGTCTGCCGGCACCCAAAGACTGTTTGCCCTGTCAGGACCGCTGATTGAAACCCTGCGAAAAGGTGAGATACTTGTGATTGATGAACTGGACGCCAAGTTGCATCCGATGATGATGCGGTTCATTCTCGGCTTGTTTCATTCCCAAGAGCATAATCCGCACGATGCACAGTTGATCTTTGCCACACATGACACGCAATTGCTCAGTCCGCGCTTTTTCCGCCGGGATCAGGTCTGGTTTACGGAGAAAAACCCTTACGGGGTAACAGAAATTTATTCATTGGCTGATTTTGATCTGGATGATGACGCGGATTTTTCCCGCGCTTATTTTCAGGGGCTCTACAATGCAGTGCCGTTTATCGGTGATTTGCGTCTGTTTTATGAAGGAGATGAGCATGGCGAGAAATAAGGGGATACCAGGGAGCAAAAGGGATAAAAAACGCAAAAAGCAACAAAAAAAGGTGAAGAAACCGCTGGCGGTCGGACGGATATTGATTGAGATGAAGAAACCGCTGGCGGTCGGACGGATATTGATTGTCTGCGAGGGAGAAAAAACCGAACCCAATTATTTTAAGTGGTGGCAAGATCAGCTTAAAAAAATAAGAGAGGTTGCCAAATCAAAAGCAGTGGGTGATATTGATGTAAAAATCGAGGTGAAGGGTGAAGGCAGAAACACCATGAGTCTGGTAGAAAAAGCCATAGAAATCAGAGATCGGGAAAGCATTGACTACACACAAGCATGGTGTGTTTTTGACTATGATTCATTTCGTGAAAATTATAATCCCGCCATTGAAAAAGCCCGTGCCAACGATTTCAAAGTAGCTTACAGCAATGAGGCTTTTGAACTGTGGTATTGGTTGCATTTTGATTATATCAATACCGGTGTCAGCCGGAGGCAGTATAAGGAAAAGCTGACTAAACGCTTGGGCGAACAATATGAGAAAAACGATCCGGCAATGTACGAAAAGCTACTCAATCACCCTGAAGCTGATCAACAGCAGGCGATTAAAAATGCGAGGAATTTGAATTTATTGTATAAAGATAAAGATTCAAAAAAGTATGCGGATCACAATCCGTCCACCACAGTGTTTGAATTGGTTGAAAGTCTTAATGAGCATGTGTGGCGGTTCAGGTGTCAGCTTGCGCCTGCTTATTCATTGCCTTATCCGCATGATTGCAGGGATTGCAAAGAGTCCACAAAGCCGCCTCCGCCTTATTCTTGTCTCTTACGGAACGGTAAGAGAGTTTGAACAGATCCGGGAGAAGCTGAAACGTCAGGATGTCTCAGAGTTTGAGCTGATGGGAAGAAATTTCCTGATTATAACGGATTTAGGGGAGCCTTAAACTTAAACGTGCACGTGAACG
>JAOZRQ010000536.1 GCA_029940115.1 Desulfobacterales bacterium | reverse complement strand
TCGAAACATCTTTACACCATCCGAGCGGGTGAGCCTGTTTATGACAATGTCACGAGATGCCTCCTGCCTGCTGTTTCGGATATCATAAAGACGAAAGGGGCGGGGAAGCCCGGATTTGCCCTCACCACGGCCTCATCAGACGCGTACCCTTCATCAGTGGCGAAACCGGGTTCGGATGCCATTGAGGAGAAGCCGCGCGGGGCATGCGTCTTCTTTGATGTTGTGAACAATGGTTGCCGGATCTATGAAAACAGACCCGTTGAATGCAAGGCTCTCAAATGTTGGGATACACGGGAGATTGAGCGGATCTATGGCGAGAACCGACTGACCCGGAAGGATCTGATGGGGCACCTCCCGGGGCTGTGGGACCTGATCAGAGATCATCAGGCCCGATGCGATTATGAGAATATCCGCGGTCTGATGGAAGGCTCGGCAGGACGCGGAACCCAAGCGGCCCATGAGTCGCTTGCCGAACTTGTCCGATATGACACCAGCCTCCGGGAACTGGTTGTGGAGAGGAGCGGCATGGACCCGGAGATGACCGACTTTCTGTTTGGGAGGCCATTGACGGAGACGCTTCGCGTGTTTAAAGTACCCCAGTTGTAGGCAAGAAACCCGGCTTTTGTCGCAACTTGACTCAGGGGAATATATTGTGACCCTCAAAACAAAGGCCACTGAGCACGAAGTCGAGAAGGCGATGGAAGAAGTAAAAGCGAAATACCCGGAACTGTTTGCACCTCAGATCGGCTCCGAATTGGACAACCGATATGGAGAGGGAAAATATTTTGACGGAGAGGCTTGGTCCGTCCGCCTAGGCGGACTGTATTCGCTCAATTCTTCCCAACGATTGATGAAAAAAACCGCCAGCCTCCTCGGAGGGGATGTTCTTGTCAGGATTCCGCCACTTGAAGATAGGACCGGTTGGATTTTCGCCGGGAAATATGACAAAAACCATAAAACTCTTTATGGAAACATAAAAGGTTATCCTGTGCCAGGAAAGAGGTATGAATTTGTCAACAAAAAATTCGAGGCATATAATGTCAGAGAGACACCTCCGAAAACAATCGCCTCTTATTACAAGGACTTGGAGGAAATTGGGGTGGTCTGGAAGATTCGGCGGGGGAGATGTTTCTGATCAAGGAGGTCAAAGAATTTGTGATCAATGAGAATCTCATCAAGATTTGGGTGAAGATTGAGAAGAAAGTGGATTGAAAAGGGTTTGTAGTTCCGCCTTCAGGCGGTGTGGCACCGCGTATAAGGAAGCATCCATTTTTGCAGTGCCACAGCAGTGCATAGCAGACCGAATCCGAGAATGTCCAGCCAGACTCCCGGCCAAAACAGTGCAAACGCGGCTAGTCCGAAAAGGATCGTCTCAATCCAAGTGGCCTTTCGCATGAAATACCGGTCAATGGCCGACGCAAACGCGACTAGGCCCAACGAGGTTGCGATCACGGTGATCACCACTTCCGAGTGCATCAGCGAGTAGTCGTCACCAACCCCGAGCAGGGGCCGGTAGGCCATGACGATGGGGATGATGTAGAGGCCCTTGGCCAGCTTCCATGAGGTGAAGGCCGTCTTCATCGGATTCGCATGGGCCACCCCCGCGCCAGCGAAACTGGCAAGGCTGACCGGCGGCGTGACATTGGCATCCTGTGAATACCAGAAGACAATCATATGGGTCACCAGCAACGGCACCCCCATGTCGAGCAATGCCGGTCCGGCCAAGGTGCTCAGAACGATGTAGCTCGCTGTCACGGGGAGTCCCATGCCGAGCACCAAGGAGGCCGCGCCGATCAGCAATATGGCCAATGCCTTGATGCCGAAACTGAGATCCATCACCAAGCTTGAAAATTTCAGCCCCATGCCCGTCAAAGTCACCATGCCGACGATGATGCCCGCGGCCGCGCATGCGACCGACACCATGACCGCACTTCGCGCGCCTTTGTCGAGGCCCCTGATGACATCTTTCCCCTCATGCCAGACAAAGCCGCCAATCCCTGGGAAAAGACGTCGGGGACAAGAACCGACCCTTTCAGGATGAACTCTCTCCAGTCTCCGCGACGCGATCACCCATTTTGTGGCATTGGCGGCGAAGCTGGCCGCGACCGTGCTCATCACCGCCACGAAACCGGCCATCATCGGCGAGTAATTGGCTAGCAGCACATAAATCAGAATCCCCAAGGGGATGATGAAATGGAGCCCCCCTTTCAACACCTGCATGATCTTGGGCAGATTCTCCTTGGGCTGGCCCCTGAGCCCCTGCTTCTTGGCCTCGAAGTGGACAAAGCAGAGAACGGTGAGGTAATACATGATCGCGGGGATCAGGGCCACCTTGATGATGGTCAGGTAGCTTGTGTTGGTGAATTCTGCCATGAGAAACGCGCCGGCCCCCATGATGGGCGGCATGAGCTGTCCCCCGGTGGATGCCGCGGCCTCGATGGCCCCGGCCACATGGGCGCGATAGCCGACCTTTTTCATCATCGGAATGGTAAAGGAGCCAGTCGCGACCACATTCCCCACCGCGGACCCTGAGACCGACCCCATGAATCCAGAAGCCACCACCGAGGTTTTGGCCGGACCGCCGGAGAATTGTCCGGTAAGGGCATACGCGATGTCAATGAAGAAGTTTCCTCCGCCAGTGACCTCGAGAAACGCGCCGAACAGGACAAACACAAAGACAAATGTGGCGGCCACCCCGATGGGCAGACCAAAAACGCCTTCGGTGGTGAGCCATAGAGTCGTGGCGATACGTTCGATGCTATATCCCTTGTGGATGATCAGCTCCGGCATGGACTGCCCATAAAAGGCATACAACACGGCCACCACACAGATGCCGGCCATCATCCATCCGATCACCCGCCGGCAGGCCTCCAGCACAAGCAGGCATCCGACAATGCTGACCCACAGGTCCGCGGGCAGCCAGTCTCCCTGACGCTCGAAAATGGCGGTCAGGTTGATGCATATGTAAGCGGTGCAACCGATGGAAGCGGCCACGAGGAGCCAATCAATGAGGACCCATATGTTCAGGCGGTCTTTACGCACTTGCCTGAACGCCGGTTTGATCAGAAAGGTCAGCGTCAGGATGGCCCCCAAGTGGATGGATCGTTGCACCAGCGCGGTCAGCGCGGTGATGCCTGCTGTGTAGAGTTGGTAAAGGCTGAGACTCACCGCGACCCCCATGATGATGTATGCCGTGACCGCGGCCACAGGATGGGGCTGTTCTTCTGAATCCGTGGGGTGTTGCGCCGTATCTGAAGATTTCTCCATGGAAGATGAATCATCTGGTCTCATCATTGTGCCTCCTTGTCCGTTTCTCCTGCCCCTGCCCGTTCCCTGCCCGACAGGTTTTCCATTGAACATTTTCTTGTTGACTTCCGACCTTGCCAGACAGACGCATCATCGGGCACGGGCACGGGGGGGCAGGGATGGGAACAGTTTCCGCCACCATTTATACAGCTGGCTGACAGGTTTTGCGGAAAACCGTACCGCGACATGAGGTGCGATTTCAGACAAATTCACGCGATTTCCGCGCCATAAGAGGGTGTGGTTCACCCCAAGACTTCCGATCCTCAGGATGAAATCGCCAGTGGCCGCATGCATGTCCGTGACCACTTCATAATCGCCTTGTCTCTCCATTCTCCCCTTTCCTGGCATTTTTCCCATACCGGCCCCGAACTTCAGATAGCGTTCATCTTCAATGTAAATGCACCCGTCTGGGTCAATGCTGTGCGTCTCCCAAATCGGCGCGTCCTCAACCGAGTGATAGTAATGCAAGGTAAATCGCTCGTGGGGGCATAACAGGATTGCGATCAGCGGATCATTTCCCTTCACCGGTGTCACCCGCAACTCAAGTCCACCCGGCAGGACCGCCAATGTTCCAAGCACCAGCGCGAGAATCCCCACGAGTGTCATCACTGTCCTTGAACGTGAACTTGAACATGTACGTGAACTTAACCCTGATTGTCCAGACTTGAGATCAGATTTACGTTCAGGTTTACGTTCAAGTTTAAGTTCACGTTCAAGTTCAAGTTTGAGCTCACGTTCACGTTCAAGTTCACGTTCACGTTCAAGTTCACGGGAATGTTCAAGTCTGCTCATGGTTTCTGAGGCACCAGTTTGGCAGGCACGGTGATCCCTTTCTCTTTAAGATATTTGATGGTGCCGGGGTGCAACGGAATGGGCGAATATTTCACCGTATTCTCCGCGGTGGTGTATGAGGCGGACGGGTGAATTTTGAGCATATAATCGTTATGCTCAAAGAGCGCCTTTGCCAATTGGTAAACCATGTCCGTCTCCAAAGACCGCTGACAGATCATGACATTCCACACTCCGATGATGGAGACGGGCTGATCCACGCCTCGATAGATGCCTCCGGGCAGCTCGACTGCCGAGTAGGTCGGGTTGGCGGTCACGATCTTTTGTGTCTGTTCAGGTGTCAACGCGAGGATGCGAATGTCATGGGTTGTGGCCAGATCAAGAATGGAACTGGTGCCGGGACCCACCGACCAGACACCCAGTTCGATGGTCTTGTCACGCAGCGCGTTGGCACTTTCGGTGAATGAGAGGCGGCTGTCCTTGTAGGCCTCTTTTGAGATTCCCAGAGCCTTGAACACCGATTCGGCCATGAAGTTTGTGCCGCTGCCGGGACTGCCCGTGCTGATATTTTTTCCTTTG
>JAOZRQ010000922.1 GCA_029940115.1 Desulfobacterales bacterium | reverse complement strand
CCCACGCATCACGTCCCACGCATCACGTCCCACGCATCACGTCCCACGCATCACGCATCTGAAAAAGGAAGGACAATCAATGCAAATTGTCAGTAACATAGCTCTTATCAGCATCAATGAGACATTGGTCATCCAACTGATCTCTTTCCTGATCCTGCTGTTCATCATGAATCGGATCATGTTCCGGCCTTTGCGGGAGGTGATGAGCGAACGGGAGGAATATGTGCAGAAGATGGCCTCTGAGATTTCGGACGCGGAAGGCGAGCTTCAGAATGTCACCGATCAGCTGAAAAGAGAGGCCGCCGCGATCAAACAGGAAGCCTTTGAGATGAAGGAGGAACTGGAGGATTCAGGAAGCCGGCAGGCGGCTGAGATATTTGAGACCACCCGGAAGGAGATCGCAACGCTAAAAGAGCGGAACATGCGGGAGATTGAGGTTCAGATGGCGGAGGCAAGGAAGCATACCCAAACGGAATCTGAAACCATTGCGGTGAACATCATGGAAAAAATTCTGAACCGGAGGCTGGTCCAATGAGAATAAGCAGAGTCTGCTTTTACCTGATCGCAGGGATCATATGCCTTCACATGCTGGGGCCTGCCGCCTTGGCCGCTGAAGAGGCAACAAGCTGGCGAGGCTCATGGGATGAGGTCATGCTGTGGCTCAACTTTGCCATTCTGGCCTTTGTGCTGATCAAATTCGGGCGTTCCCCGATCATCGATTTCCTACGCGGGCGGAGAAAGGAAGTCGCCCGTGAGATAAGGCAGGTTGAGGACGAAAAAGAGAAGGTCACGTCCAAAATCAGTGAAACATTCAAGGTATTGGAGGATAGCGAAGTCCGTTTTGCAGATCTGAGACAGAAGATCGTTGACCAGGGGCAAAAGAGAAAAGAGGCGATCATAGAGGAGGCCCGCCGCCAGAGTCAGATCATGCTGGAGGGAGCAAAACGGAAAGTGGATAACCAGATACTCCGGGCAAAGGAGACTTTCAAAGCCGAACTGGTTGACATGGCCGTTGCAGCGGCCACAGAAAAGCTTCCCGTCCATGTCACCGAGGCGGATGATCAGCAATTTTTTGAAAATTATCTCACAGAGGCGTTGAGACAGTAAGCAGGTTGATGGAACGCCGATAATGATGACCCGGCCCGAAAGGCCGGGTTTTTTTGTTGCTTGCCTCAAAGAAACCCGTGTCCCCCGGCAATGAATTGCCGGGCTATTCTCAGTTGTCCCTACGGGACAAAAGAATTGAGTGGAATTCGTTCCCGGCAATGAATTGCCGGGCTATTCTCAGTTGTCCCTACGGGACAAAAGAATT
>JAOZRQ010000535.1 GCA_029940115.1 Desulfobacterales bacterium | reverse complement strand
TCGGGGGGGCATTGACATGCGAGTCATGCCGGCGCCTGCATTGGCGGGCCGGAGCCGCAATGGGAGAATACTTCATGGCCCACGGATGTTGTCTGGTCCCATATAATAAGGATAAGGATATGATATGAAAAAAGGGCATGGCCCGGGTTGTTGGTGCAAACTGCATGACCAATCTCCCAACAAAGACATATGTCCACCTGATCGGCCCACATTTTTGCCGGAAATCCAACTGTATAATATACCCAACCATGACAGGCTGACAGTTTCCAGACAATTCCGGAACCTTCTCCTGTCAGCCCATATTCCGTACAATTTTGATTTTCATGCCAAGTTTCACGACTCACGCCCCACGATTCACGCCCACGCCCCACGATTCACGGATGTTGTCTGGTCCCATGGTTCGGATTTGCCAATCCGAACCGAGCGTTACCACCTGCTCCCGCGGGATTGCCAAATCCGGCGGTGAGGGTTCGGATTTGCCAATCTGAACCGAGTGTTACCACCTGCTCCCGCGGGATTGCCAAATCCGGCGGTGAGGGTTCGGATTTGTCAATCCGAACCAAGCGTGAGGAGAATCGAGCGTGAGGAGAACCTATCGGCCCCATAACCGAGGCACTAGTACAGCAACTTGTAAATTCGTCACCCCCGGATTGCCAAATCCGGCGGTGATCCAAGCCGCCGGATTTGGCAATCCGGCGGGAGCGTGAAGGGTCACGGACTTACAAAGTGCTGTACTAGTCTATCCCAATTTCATCAAACCAGTTCAGCATCCGATCCGCAGGCTCCTGCCAGTCCCTGTCCAGCATCATGGCGTGTCCCATGTCTGAAAAGATGTGGGCTTGGGTGTTGTGGAGCCTTGCGGTTGAGTTGACGAATTCGGGCGGGATGATCACGTCATCTGCCGCGCCCATGACCAGCAACGGTGTCTTGACTTTCCAAGACTGAGGCAGGAATTTGAATCTGGCGAGATCCCACATCACCCGGTACGACTCTCGCTGGAACAAGGGGAGATATTTTTCGATGCTCGTCGTCGGCATTTTCTTGGTGAAAAACAGGTCGCGCATCTCCTGGAGCGTCGCGACATGTTCCCACATGTTCTTGGGGAGCATGTTTATCCAGTAAATCTTCTGAAAAAGCGTGGGATGGTGCCAGAGCATTCTCATGAACACCGGTGTCAAACCTGCGGGCGGGATGGACGCGAGCAGGACCGCCCCGGGCCTTTCAAACGATTCAAGATGCTTCTGGACGATCCATCCGCCCATGGAATGGCCCACCAGCACCGGAGGCCTCTCCATATCCCGGATGGCTTGGATCAGATCGTCAATATAATCAGGGATCGAGTTGAACCAGACCCTCTCATTCCCTTCGCTCTCTCCATGTCCCCGAAAGCTCAACGCGTGAGACACATAGCCGTGTTCCGCAAAATAGGGGAGAAAATATTCTTCCCAGCACCATGCCCCGGCAAATGCGCCGTGGACAAAGAGGATGGGGGTTTGGTGCATCTTCCGTTCAGGGTGTCTGCTGACAATTTCTATTTTCATAAGTTTCTCCTCCAGCATCAAACATCCTTATACAGCTTCGGATTCATCACATCCCGCAACCAGTCCCCCAGCAGGTTGACCACCAGCACGAAGAGCACCAGCAGGATCCCGGGAAAGAGGGTGATCCACCAGGACCCGCTGAAGATGTACTCAAAGCCGGATTTGATGAGGGATCCGAGCGAGGGCTTGGTGACCGGCATGCCGAGTCCCAAAAAGGAGAGCGCTGCTTCGCTCATCACGGCGTTGGCCACCTGCACGGTGGAGATGACAAGCACCGGGGAGAGGGTGTTGGGCAGGATGTGATGTAGCATGATCCGCCAGCGGTTCAGGCCGATGACCCGGGCCGCCTCCACATACTCCTTGTTCTTCTCCCCCAGCACCGAGGCCCGCACGGTCCGGGCGTACTGGGGCCATTCCGCAAGGCCGATGATGACCACCAGCAGGGGCACGGCCATATCCTCATAGCGTCCCACGCCAAACGCGACTTGAAAGATCGCGCTGATGAAGATGGCCACCATCAGGGTCGAGAAGGAGAGCTGGACATCCGCCACCCGCATCAGAAACGCGTCCACCTTTCCCCCCACATATCCTGAGATCAGGCCGATGATGATGCCGAGCAATGCCTGAAGGAGCACTGCGCCGCATCCGATCAAAACCGACACCCGCAACCCGTAGTACATGGTGCTCAACAGATCCCGTCCTTGGATGTCTGTGCCGAGGAGAAATCTCCGGTCCCCCTCTTCCATCCATGAGGGGGGCATTTCCGAGTCCATGATGTCAATGCCGGCGGTGTCATATGGATTGTACGGCGCAAGCAGGGGGGCCGCCATGCTGCTCAAAATCAGGATCGCCAGAATGACAAAGCTGACAATGGCAATCGGGTCCCGCTTGAAACTATAGAAAAAATAAGATTCCTTGAAACGCTTCCACCACATTTTCGATCCTCCTGTAAACGAATTGTCCAAAGTTTGCAGTTCCGCCTTCAGGCGGTCTCACACCGCCTGAAGGCGGAACTACAAACTGGAGATGCATTCCTTAACTTGGCCGCTTTTCTGGAAAATTCAATCTTATACATTTCGCCTTATACTTTCCCAGCTTATGGTATGGCCTGTCCGCATATCCTCCTTTGCCTCCCGGTAGTCTTCGATAAATCCCGCGGTGTGCTGAGAAGCAGCCGGGTTTCCTCCTCGCCGGTCTCCCGCAATTCCCTCAGAAATTCCAAAACGATTTCAAGTTTATCGGGAGAAAGTTCTTCAATCGCGTTTTGTATGTTGCTTTTTATCTCAACAAGTTCCATAATGCATCTCCTTAATTAATTATTTTCATTTTCATAAATCCCTGTCATTTAGAAGGTGTTTGAAAACGTCCCTTGCCCCTGCCCGAAATTGGGCAGGGGCAAAGGGGCACGGGCAGAGTTTTCAAACACCCTCTAAGCACATATTGTCAGCTTTTTTCAACTTCGCTTCCTTTTTCTTTTTGTCTGCCCTTCCAATATCATTTGCAACGCCTCTTTCCTGATCTTTTCGTCATCCACCATTCCGGCAAGTTCCGACTCAGAATAACGACCTTCAAAGGCTTCAAGCGCGGCATTGTCCAGCGCTGTCTCATAAGCGTCCTCAATCGTCTCTCTCAGTTCCTCCTCTTTCAGATAATACCCCCCGGCTTTTCTGCGTTTATTGGCCTGGCTGATTTCCCGGACGGCGTTTCGGATGGAAACTTCCCAGGACCGTGTTGTCCGTTTCTGAGCGTCTTTTTTAATCAGATGGAGCAGGAGAACAACTGTGAAGCTGCTAATTTTATTGATCTTGTCATCTTTGCTCATCTCTTCCATTTCTCCCAGCAATGCCATTGCATCGGTGTAACGTCCCTGCTCAAGGCAGGTTCTGAGTTCAAATAATTCTTCCATAAGATACTCCTTTCTGGTGCGTTTCAGCGTATTTGAGCGATTTATCCTCCGACTTTTTCGCCTCGGAATAAATTCCGAGGCTGAAAGCCAAAGCAGGCTGAAGCCAGCTGCAGCTCTTAACAAGAAGATTGTCCGGAAGGAGTGCAAAAATTGAGCGAGTGCGGCGAGCGGTTTTTTGCATGTCATGTTATTATTCCAATTATATATCATGGCATGTTGTGCAAAAAACCGCTTCGCTCAATTTTTGCACTCCGGACAATCTTTTTGTTGAAAACTCTATTGCAGAATCCTGCCTCGGAATAAATTCCGAGGCTGAAAGCGAAAGCAGGCTGAAGCCAGCTATTACAGTGCGTTTTAGCGTACTTTCGGGACTGAGCGGATATCCATTCCCGGTCCGCCGTCATGTTTCCGGCTTATGTCGGGAAAATCCGTTTCATCCTCATATCCGCTGTCATATTCCCGGCTCAGGCCGCTTTTCTTTCGTCAGTCTCATTGTATGCGCTTATAATACATCTTCCCACGATGCTTCTGACTTTCGCAATATAGTTCAGACCTGTTCCGTCCCCCAGTCCTAATGAATAATTTCCGGTCTGCATCCATTGGATAAGCGTATCCGGCATTTGCCGATGCAACTCACTCGGTCCGTTCAGGCATAGCCCCCGGGGTTTTGGGGTGCCCCCAGAGTTAGAGGAGAACCATATCTCGTCGAATCCGAAAAAGATTCTCTCTGCACGTTCTGCGTCCAATAATTTTCTCGTTTCAATCAGGAGGCTTTCACCCACTATTCGTCCCTGGCAAATGCCGGATAAAGTCTGAGTGCGGACGCCAGTTGGACTGCATCGTATGCTCGCAAGGGGTATTCCTGTACCAACTGACCTGCAATCTTGACAAGCGTATGTTCCACCTCCACGATCTGATACTGAGTCTCCCAGTCATTTTGAAAACCTTGAATCGTGGCAGCCATGTCTGTCGAGGAGAGATTGCCCTCACGTTGCAGCCGAGCCAGCGCACTCAACACTTCCACCCATGTGATTCCATCTGTCAGTTTCTCCAATATCTTCACGATGCAGCCTCCTTGCAAACGATTTTCCCCGGAAGAATCTGACAATTGGCTCCTACTGATACACAATCATCTTCCTCCGCTGAAAGGATTGACAGTAATCACGATATTGCCCTTTACACGGATTATGGGTAAGCAAGGATTTCAGCCAGTTCAGGCATAAATCAACTTCAATGGACTATCGTAGGCCATTT
>JAOZRQ010000086.1:5712-17050 GCA_029940115.1 Desulfobacterales bacterium | reverse complement strand
TGTGTTTTTGAGTTTGTGTGTTTTTGAGTTTTTGAGTTTGTGTGTTTTTGAGTTTGTGTGTTTTTGAGTTTTTGAGTTTGTTTCTGTGGGGTTAAGGTTTGCTTGCTGCTGTAGGGTTCGGTGCGTTTGCTGCCGTGGGTTCGAGGCGAACAAACCCAGCTTCTCTGACAGCTCCAGCTTGTTGTAATTTTATTGCTGACAACCTTTGACGCGAAGCCGGGTTTTTTCGGGGAGAGCGAAAACCCGGCTTCTCTGACAGCTCCAGCTTGTTGCAATTTTGTTGCTGACAACCTTTGACGCGAAGCCGGGTTTTTTCGGGGAGGGCGAATGTGGGTGAAACTTTTGTCCGGCTTTTTGGCAGACAACCTTTGTCCTCCCTGTGATGTTTCAACCGCAGATGAACGCAGATGGCTTTTGATACCAGTCCCCCTGGTGTCAAGGTGGTCCGAGTGTGCAAACCCGGTTTCCTTGAGTCTGTCAAGCCCTCCCGCCTCTCAAAAGGGAGCTGAACGCCAAAACCCGGTTTCTTTTCCCTCAATCTCGCATTTCCTTGGCCGAAACCGGGTTTTTT
Organism: Desulfobacterales bacterium; assembly: GCA_029940115.1. Lineage (GTDB taxonomy): Bacteria > Desulfobacterota > Desulfobacteria > Desulfobacterales > 4be13 > JAOZRQ01. The sequence goes on along the minus strand of JAOZRQ010000086.1, from coordinate 16,479 downwards.
TCCTGCGGCATGCCAATTCCCCTGGAACTACAGGGATGACTTATGAGAAGGATTGGCCGTGCATCTCTTTTGGCCTCAAAAAAAGTTTCAGAGCGTCAAACGGAAGTAGAACGATTCTGATTCTAACGGATTTTGTGGTTGCATGAGATTTCAGACAGCTGTGATCCCTGCAGACCGCGGATGAACGCGGATGAACGCTGATGCTCCCGCACTCTGACCGGCCGCGCAGGCCGTGGGCGTCTGTCTGCGTTCATCTGCGTTCATCTGCGGATCATGTCGGAAACCACAAAAACCGTTAGAACCAGGAACGATTTTTCAAATCGTTCGTGTCAATCCCTTTGGAACTGCAAGGATGGCTTATAAGAAGGATTGGCTCTTCCTTCTATTCCTTATAATAGACAATATCCCCACCGGCCCTCACAATTTTGAACGCCGTGCTGATCCGCCCCACAGACTCGCTTGACCCCAAAAAGATGTACCCTCCCGGGTTCAGGGCCACATAAAATTGGTCCATCAGCCACTTTCTTGACATGTCATCAAAGTATATTAACACATTTCTGCAAAAAATAAAGTCAAAACCTCTTTTCTTTCGGATTTCTTTTTTGTCAGACAGATTGACATGCTCAAACTTTGCCATTTGCCGGATTTCTGGGGAGATGCTGTGTGTCCGGGTTCTTCTGAAAATGCCGCTGGAGATATGCGGCCGGCACATCCCGCAGGCTTCTGGCCTCGTATCTCCCCTTTTTTGCCTTTTCCAGCGCGGTCCGATCAATGTCACTGCCAAAAATGTTCACCTTCCATTTTTCCAAATCATTGAGCATTTCAAACAGGATGATTCCAAGCGTGTAAGGCTCTTCCCCGGTGAGGCGGTAACCGATGTGACTGCGGCCAGGTCCGAGGGCCGGACGGTCTGAGTGTTTTCCCAATCACCGCCGTCTTGTTTGTTGTTGAGAAAAGTACGCAAGTCGTCATCATCAGTGTAAAGCGCATTGTACCTGAGATCAAGGTTTTGCAAATTGTTGAGGGACCCCAGCTCAGATGGGATATTGCCTGTCAACTGGTTCTCGGATAGATTGAGAGCTTCCAAATCTGTGAGAGAACCCAACTCAGGAGGGACCTCCCCTGTCAATTGCTTCTTGGACAAATCAAAACTTTGCGAGGCTGTGAGTGACCCCAATTCAGGGGGAATGCCATCTGACAACTGTAAACTTCTGGGAGTCTGATTGCAAAAACGCACAGTTAAATTTAGCCCTTTCACCTAAAGATGGTTTACACTTTTTAATTTACAGTTTCACCTTCAATCGCTCTCCATGACTAGGGGGAACTGTAAATTTCCGGCTTAAAAAACGTAAATCCATAAATGAAGGGTGGCAAAATTGAGAGGGTTCCATGCTTGATGGCGCGAAGTATGGGCCTCAAAAATCACTTGACTTTTCCCTTGAAAATGATCATTATCTCAGTATTCCTCATTTTGGTTGAAAAGTGGCTCCATTTTCAGATGAGGCAAAAAGTTTGCAGTTCCGCGTCCGCATGACCATGTGGGTTCACCTGCAACGGGAGGTACGGCGTCATATTCTACGCGAGGAACGCGAACGGGGTGATATCCCTGTCATCTGAGACAACGGTCACGCCTGTGATTGACTATGATGCAAGCGGCACCACAGACCTCGGGGACGCGATCCTGGGACTGAGACTGCTCGCGGGCCTCGATATGGAGGATGTGGATGTGTGCAGAGGCGAGGTCAGCGGGGACGGGAAGATCGGTACCGAGGAGATCGTTCATATCCTCAGAACATCAGCGGGGTTATGAGTTCTGGAATCCCCAGTTTGCAGTTCCGTCCTTAGGCAGTTTCGCACCGCCTAAAGGCGGAACTACAAACTGCGACCTTCCCGAAAAGCACTATGATCAGAAACTGGCACCCGTGATTTTGGCCCTGATTTCTGATTGTCAATGATTTCAGCATGTTACGAGAACTTGCGACTGATTCACAGGTGGCGATTACAGACGATGGATATAAAAATTCCCGAACTTTCACTGGTTTTTTTGCTCGGGCCCTCGGGCGCGGGGAAGTCAACTTTTGCCCGGAAGCATTTTCGGCCCACCGAGGTGCTCTCCTCTGATTTCTGCCGAGCGATGATATCTGATGATGAAAGCGATCAGAGCGTCACGCCCGACGCGTTTGAAATTCTGCACATCATCGCGGAAAAGCGGCTTGCGCGGGGCAGACGGACGGTCATTGACGCGACCAATGTCCAAGTGAAGGCCCGAAAGACCCTTCTGGCCCTTGCCCGAAAATATCATGCGTTGCCTGTGGCCATTGTGCTGAAAACCCCCCAAGAGACATGCTTTGACCGAAACAGAAACCGGTCTGACCGACATGTGGCAAGCCATATTATTCGCCAGCAGTGTCGCGATCTGGAACGATCGGTTTCTCTGCTCAAAACGGAAGGATTTCGCAAGATTTACCTCTTGGAGACGCCCGATAAGGCGGACCACGCCAAGATTCGGCCACAACCGATGCAAAATGACCGGAAAAAAGAGCATGGCCCGTTTGACATTGTCGGCGATATCCACGGATGTTCGGATGAGCTGATCGCCCTGCTGGCCCACCTCGGGTATGACATCCGGGGAGACGCGGATTCCTCTGTCGCGTCCGTCACCCATCCGAAAGGGCGAAAAGCGGTTTTTCTCGGGGATCTGGTGGACAGGGGCCCCAAGACCCCGTCTGTTCTCCGCTTGGTGATGCGGATGGTTGAGACCGGACGGGCGTTCTGTGTCCCGGGAAACCATGAGAATCGGCTGATGCGGAAGCTTACGGGAAGGAATGTCACCACCACCCATGGGTTGAGCCACACCTTGGAACAACTGAAAAGAGAGTCACACACATTTCAGGAAAAAACCCTGAGGTTCATCAGAGGTCTTGTGAGTCATTATGTCTTTGACAAGGGAAACTTGGTGGCAGTCCACGCCGGCATGACAGCGGCGATGCAGGGACGCGACTCCGACAAAGTCAGGAGATTTGTGCTTTACGGGGAGACCCAAGGGGAAAGCGATGAATACGGCCTCTCTGTCCGTCAGGAGTGGGCATTCAGATACCAAGGTCGGGCCGTGGTGGTTTACGGCCATATGCCTGTGACCCAAGCCGAGTGGGTGAACCGCACCATCAACATTGACACCGGATGCGTATTTGGGGGAAAGCTGACCGCGCTCCGATATCCGGAAAAGGAGATCGTCTCCATTCCTGCCAATCAGACCCATTATGAGCCAGCCCCCAGAAAAATCCGAAATCCGAAATCCGAAACAAATCCGAAATCTGAATGACCAAAATTCAAAACAACAGGTTGCAATTTTTGCATTGGGAAGCTCGGCCAGACCACGCGAAGCTTCAAGGCAGGAGAAAGCCTCTGACGATAAGCTCAAGTTGGGGGCGTTTTTTCACGACTCAAACTCAACCCGCGGCACACCCGACTGACGAATCTGTGTACAGGACAAAAAAAAGTGAATGGGGAAGGAAACCCGGCTTTTTCTGACGGTTTGAAAATCTGCCCGTTTGGGAAAAAAGCCGGGTTTCTTGCCACCCGTTCTATAATTGCCGTGAGTTGTCTCTTCATGTTGTTTGCTCCATGTAAATCAGTAGTTGTCATTTGTACTTCGGAGGCCTGATCTTGTCCGCCTTCCGCGCCCTCAAATTCAGAAGTTCCTGAGCTTTTTTATGCCCCAGATAGGAGGCCTCCTTCAAATCCTTTTCAGCCTGCTCGCCGTCTCCGAGCTTATAGTGGACGATTGCCCGGTTGTAATACGCGGACGCATGGTTCGGTTTCAATTCGATTGCGCTGCTGAGGGCGTCGAGTGCGTCATCATAATCCCCTGCCCAAAACAATTTTTTCCCCTTTTCCACCCGATCCAGCGCGACGGTGTTGTGTGCGGATGTCTTGGGGATCATCTTGAACTCATATCCACAATGCTTGCAGACATTGGCTTTCAGCAGGACCCTCTCCGCGCATCTCGGGCAGGTCTTCAGGATGCCGAGGGTGTTCTGGTCCGTCTTTTCCCGGATTTTCTTGTCCACCGTCACCTTGTACTTGTCCATTATCCTCCTCAGAAACATGGCAAATGGCCTTTCATCAATCTGATAGATGGATATCTGGTGGTTCAGCTCCTGCTGAACGATCTCCCGGTTTTCCCTGATATCCGGGAGTATCAGGGAGAAATCGGCGAGCAACTCGATGATCTGGCCGTATTTGTCAAGCTGGAGGTTGGCGATTGCCGCGGAATCTCCCATCTCATTTTTGATGTTCTCCAGTTTGAAATAGTCCAATGCGTTCTTGATGAGGGTCTGGGTTCCGTCTCTGATGGTCTTCTCAAGGGTGGTGGTGTCATGCTCCTTTTTCAGGCCGCGTATCTTGATCTCATACATCTCTTTCAACTTCTGCATCTTATCTTCATAAATCTTCTCCATCCAACCCTTTGTGATCAGAAAGGTGATGAGCAGGGAAAGGGTGGTGGAGAGAATGATCAACACCATGGACACATAGTTGCTGGCCACTTGGAAAGGGACATATGCCGCAAACGCGGCGGCCACTGTTCCCACAAGGATTAATTGGGTATAAACACTCATTTTGCTCACCTCTTCAACTGACTGAAAAGTCCATGAAATATGTTTCATCGTCTATTTTATAGAAATCAACATCGGTTCTGTCATATCTTATCAAATCTTCCAATGTTACAGCTTCACCAGACTTTACCCCGAGCCGTCTCCTGAAATATTCGCCTATATCGCTGTTTCTATGAGGGGTGTGGATTGCATTGCCTTCTTTGCACCGAGTCCGAGACCGCCCGGGCCGCAAAATAATTCCCCTAATCGAAAAATCATGGCGATACCTCAATTTGTGCAAAATTTCCTGAACACAGGACAAAAAAGTTGTAGGTGCGCTCCTGTCGGCGGCCGCCAAGCTGGCCATTCCATGGAATCAGCAAAGACAGGTTGCACTCTTAACTTGATGCGTATGGGGTTCCACCCACCCTGCAACTGGGAGTCCTACACACAGCAAAATTTCATTCTGCCAATAAAAAATGGCCAAGAATCATGGTTGATTCTGATTTATGTCAGGGTGACCCACATAGTTCTTAACTCCTCACCAATGTTGAGGATAATCCTGTTGACATGATTTGTCAAGCTGATTTCTGATTTCCAATTTTCGTATTTTGTTTTTTTTTCGATTTGTATTCACCTATTCTGGCATGTCTTTCATCTTCAAAGCTGACTGCTCCGAGATTGGCATTCAGGCCGCGATGAACTGATCCATAAAATGTGAAAAACTCAGGTGGCCTTCCTTGGCCCTGATGGTCACATCACCCGACACCGGAACGGGCGATATGTACTCATCGGAATTCTCATCAGGCTCGTTTTCGTCCGCGGTGTGGCGGATGATTTGCGTCTTGGTCGTAAAAATCTTGGCCGGGTTGCGGGCATATGATCTCATTGCCCTGGTCATCATAACATTGGGTCTGCCCGGTGTCAGGTATGGGCCTCCCCAAGCTGAAAGTCATGTCTCTCTCAAAGATCGCGTGAATCGTATGGTTTTCGGTGACATTCGTGAAAGTGTAGGCAGTCACGGCCCCGGCTGACACGCCGTCCACTAGGACATCCGCCACGTCGTATCCGGGGACGGGGATCATCACAAATGTTTTGTCATAGCCCTGATCCACCACAACCTCCCCTAACGGTGTCATGGTTCTGTTGTTTCTTGAGGTGGCTGTTATGGTGTGTTGGATGTTTGTGATGGAAAAGAGTCCCTGTGTGGTTCCTTTGCCTCATCATTTTCATCAGGCTTAAATTCCATACAGCAACCTCCGACATCGAAATCTCAACGTGCCTTTCACATGACATCTCCGCACCGTATGCAATGGCCGCATGAATGTCCTCAACCGTAAGGTGGGGGTACTCCGCCAGGATTTCCTCCGTCGTCATTCTGTTGGCCAGAAAATCCAAGAGAAGCGAGATCCATATCCGGGTACCACGGATGCAGGGCTTTCCGAAACAGACATCAGGGTTTACCGAAATATGTTCAAGAAGCTGATTCATAAATGATTGCCTCCCTATTCGGACAAAAGTCCGGGTTTCGGGTTTCAGATTTACAACGGCAATCCATGCAATGATTCCAGAACATCGGGATCATTACGTTCAGTGTAAGTCAGTGACTCTCCGAAAGCCGCCCTGACCCGGTGGGAGAAATTAAGGATGTCCGTCGTAATCACCCTCCGAGTTTCCGGATCATAGCGCACCCAAACCTCGTCGGCCGCCTCCTCCGCAAGCGCAGGACACGGTCTTTCCGTGAAAGAGAATGTCAGGGTATCTGTACCCTGATCGTAGAACACAGTGATCATTTCTTTTGCATTTTCTTTTCGGGCCATGACTGATCTCCTTTTGAATAGACATTGCGACTGATGTACATTGTGCTCACATAGCCTTTCAGACCGGTTGTCTCCTCAACATATTTCACCACGACAACAAGATGTTTGCCGGAAAAGATACCTCGGCCGATACGAAGTTTGTAGAAAATGCAGGAGCGTTTGTCTCGGGTGCTCCGGAAAACAAGATCAGGCGCCTCGACAGTTGTTTTCACATCTTCCGAATAATCACGAATCTCAGGATGTGTTCCTTTCTCGTCACTGCCTGCCTTCGTATGCCAAGTCTCTCTGCTTAAAACAACCGGGATTCCTTTGTAATCTACAGTTTCAAATATCCATTTATCATTTTCCATGATGATACTGAGCTCCTTCTTTTACAAGAATCACCACGCCGAAAGGGTTCAAAAATCGTTCTACATCACCGGGGCTGAACCAAGACTATCTTTCGGATGTCTCTTCCAGAACGTAAATCGCATCCGCCAATCCGAACTGATTTCCATCCATTAAAGATAAAAGATGGTAAGCTTATCCACGATTTCTGTCAAAGGAAAGGCCGTTTTCGGATGTGGGAGGAAGCCGGACAAACCAGAAAAAGCGGGCAAGCGATGCCTTCCAGTCCGTGACGGGCACGACAATGCACAACGGCAGACGGCCGGCTTCCGGGGCATTCACGACGACAGCGGGGCGAACCTTGGCCATCTCCGCGCCGATTGTCGGCTCAAATGAAACCTGCCAAATCTGACCTCTCCGGGGAACGTCTATACGCATAACAACACCTCACACCGATTGGGATCAATATGTCAGTGGGGGATCCACATCAGGAACAATCAGATCAGGGTTGTCCTGATACAGTTTTTCCGCGTCCTGAAACTGTCTTGAGACCATGGCCTCCCTTTCCTTTTGAGGAAGCCTCATGATCTCCCTTGCCGACAATGGGTTCGGGCTAATTTGTCGGAGCGCCTGTCGGGCAAGCATCACAATCACCTTTTCCATCGGCTTTCCCTCCTGTTGCGAAAGCAGGGTGATCTGCCGTGTCTCCTCCGGCGTCAGTCTCATTTCAAACCGCACGTCTTGCAGAGAATGCTCTCTGGCCGTTGTCGCGTCCATCGTTCCTGACCTCCTTGAAATCCGGCAATGAATTGGCCGGGATGTCTTTAAAAAATCGTTCCTGGTTCTGACGGCCCGGGGCCAAGGGCAACAAGGGGAACGGCGAGCGGGTGTTCTCACCGTCTGTCGTCACAGACCACAAAATCTGTTGAAACCAGAAATGCACATTCTTATCTCAGGCCGGAGGCTTCCTGTAAGACATAAAGCGCCTCCTCCACTCCAATCCGCCCGTCCCTGTTCACATCCGCCTGCTTATGGACATCAAGAGAAAATCCCAAATCGCCTGCCTCCATTTGGAGGGCAAGCACGGCGTCGGCCAGGGAGATGGCACCGTCGCCGTTCATGTCGCCCGGGGCAACTGTGGCAAGGGTCATGGGAATGTTCTGAGTGATCGAGCCTCCCCTTATCGGCGTCACCTGAGTCTCAAACTTCTCATATCCCGCTGCCTCGGCGATCAGGGTGTAGGTTCCGGCCGCGGTCATCCCGGAATCTGACAGTCTGAGCCTAGGCCGTCTAAAAACGCCGGTTTTCAACCCTGTTTTTTGCCCGACTTTCGGACCCGGCCATGTCGTCCCAAAGGCTCGTCCCGACAGGGTTTGGGGAGACAGGACGGGGCCAAAAATTGGCCAGGAAAAATTGGCTGATTTAGACGGCCCAGTCTGAGCCCCAATCAGCCAACTTGGAATGGACAATTGGCAAGCTTCACGCTTTACAGTCTGTAAGTTTACAGATTCACACAGATTGAAGTCTCATTTTCCCATCTCGGGTTGAAAAAAGCATGAATCCACCCTGAACTTGCAGGCTCACAGAAATGGCGTCCGATGAGTCTGAAAGCTGAGGCAGGCTGGGGAGCGGCTGCTTGGAAAGGAAATCTTGGGCCTCTCATCATGTCACCATGACCGGCTTGAAAATCATGGTCAAAACACTTGGGAGATTTGGGGGTTTTGACGCAAATTGTCAAGTTGGGGCTTTCGGTTTCCGATCTGTTGCCGGGCGACAAGAACATCCGCTCCCATTTCAGCGACACCTCCCCTCATCCCTCAGGGATCGCCCGCGAGAGGGCCTTTTCTACCTCCTCAAAGTTCAGCAGGTCCATGGTCCCCTCCCTGAGGCCCATGGCGTAGATTCCGTTCCGTGTCAGATGCCTCCATATGTTTTCGGGGATGTGGAGCGTCGAGTATATCGGGATGACCCGCCTGTCCGCGCTCTCCGGGAAGTACTCCCCCAGCTCCGCCAGGGCGTCGAGAAACTCCCGGACGTCCTCCGGTCTCGGCTTTGACTTCGTCTCGCTGACGTAGAAGCGCGTCTCGGAGATGGCGATGACGTCGAACTCTCTTTCCGCGGAGCCGTCGGCCCTCCGCTTCTTTATCCGAACCCCAAGGAACTCGAGCCTCGGGTCGTTGAAATACCTCTTGGCGATGTCCGGCATGTTCGGGGCCACCATGTCCTCCACGAGCGTCCCCATCTTCTTGGAGAGCTTCTCCATCTCCTTCCCGACGCTCCTCTTGAACCTCTTGGTCTCCCTCTCCATCTTCATGGACACCTCCTCTATCTTTTCGGAGAGTTTTCCCATCTTTCCGGAGAGTTCCTCCATCTTTCCGGAAACTTCCTTCTTGAAGGCTTCCGTGTCGGCCCGAACCTCCTTTTTGAAGGCTTCCGTGTCGGCCCGGGATTGTCTCTTGAAGGCCTCCGTGTCGGCCCGGGATTGTCTCTTGAAGGCCTCTGTGTCGGCCCGGGTCTGCCGCTTGAACTCCTCTGTGTCCCTCTGCATGTGGCCCATGACGAGGTTCATCGAGGATATGAACTGGCCCAGGACGGTCTCCAAGGAATCGGTCCTCGTCTCCAGATGCTCGACTTTCTCCTTCAGAATTGCAGTCATCGTTCTCCTCCTCAACTTTTTTCCCAAGGTGGCACTACGCTGATCTTGGGCTGGTTTATCCAACCCCTTCGGGGTATTCCGGTTTTTGGATTTCGGGTATTTCCATTTCGGATTTTGGGTTTCGGGTTTCGGATTTTGGATTTCCATTTCCCCAAGGTGGTGCTTTCTCATCAAAGAGCAGCCATGCCTCCTCCATGCAGATCAGCCCGGACCGGGCCGGACGCTCCCGCCGGATTGACAAATCCGGCGGGATCCGGTTCGGATCGGGCATCCGCAGGAGTCTTCAGATTCTGCTGACAGACCGCCCCGACATCAATGTCGGGTCTGAAAGCTGAAGCAGGCTGAAGCCGGCTATCGCTGTCTCGATAGTGCGCTTCAGCGTACTTGGGCTTTCAGCGGGGCGATTGATCGCTCCGCTTGCATACCCGGCCTTTCGGCAAGGCGGTTGCCCGCTCGGACGGGCGATTTGCAAAATCGTCCTACATCGGCTTTCATCCGGGCAGACTTCTTCACCCTCATCAGTGTTTATCCGAAATACCGCAAACAGAGGGGGCCGAAAGCCGGATTCAGATATGAAGATTGCAAGCGTGAATCAGAGCCTGCTTTATCTTCAGAAGATCAGCTTTCGGCAGTGTGCCGATCCTTCTCTCAAAGCGGACAGACGGCAGCGAACCGACACCCTGCACGTTGGCCACGGATTTCTTGTCAATCCCGGGCAGATGTCCCAGAGGAACCTCGTAGGGACTGCCACGGTTCTGACGGGTCAGCGGAACATAAATATAAAGTGCCCGCGGTGCTTCAGGGTCATCAGCCGAAAGAATGACAACGGGCCGTGCCTTTGCCGTCAGACCGAGATCGGCCAGCCATATTTCGCCGTGTTCAGGTTTCATCGATGATATCCAGCACCTCCTGTTCCGCAGTTCTCGAACGTAGCAGGTCTGCGTAATCCTGATCTGCCAGAGAGATGATTTCCCGGATCAGGTTCTCCACAACTGACGCCTTCTCCGGTTCCCAAACCCTCAGCCTCTCATCAAGTTTTTTTGCTATCTGTGTCATCTCTGACGCTCTTCTCATTTTCAGGTCTCCTTTCCCAAGCCATCGCCCGACATCAATGTCGGGTCTGAAAGCTGAAGCAGGCTGAAGCCGGCTATTGTGATAGTGCGCTTCAGCGTACTTTCGCTTTCAGCGGGGCGATTGATCGCTCCGCTTATGTAATCGGGCTTTCAGCGGGGCGATTGATCGCTCCGCTTTGTTTGGTAGCTCGAAACAATTTGCAAAATTGTTCTACATTTTGTCACGTCAGCTCGTGGGCCTAAACAATTTGCAAAATTGTTCTACATTTTGTCACGTCAGCTCGTGGGCCTAAACA
>JAOZRQ010000086.1:0-5612 GCA_029940115.1 Desulfobacterales bacterium | reverse complement strand
ATTTGCAAAATTGTTCTACATTTTGTCACGTCAGCTCGTATCCTAAACAATTTGCAAAATTGTTCTACATCGCTTTTCTGAGAATATGGATCACATCGGCCAGACCGATCTTCCCATCCGCATCCGGATCGCCTTTTGGGTCTGTGACAGCACTTTGAGGGCCAGAATCACATCGGCCAGATCGGTTTTGTAGTCTCCATTGATATCTCCTGTGACATGAAAGTCCGGGATCCGGTTCAGAACAAAATCCTGGGTGACAATCATCCCCTCTATGATCTCGACCTCGGCCATGTCCGAATCATATCCCTCGGCTTCTATCCTCACATCGTATTTCCCCGGGGACTTCTTGCCGAGATAATAACCTTTTGAGGCGGTTCTGAGGGTCTCATCTTCGACAACGATGTCAAAGGTGTCAACAGGAACTGTCGTAAACATACCCTTGGATCCAACCCGGCTCGGGGTTGGCCAGAGGCGTGAGGATCGGAATAATCCTGAACCCCGTCTTTGGCCTGCTTCACCTCCCAGATCAGGCCGGTCAGATTGTCCCGCACCATGTGACCCATTCGGTGGCATCATCGGACAGGTCGTCTCCCTGGGTGTCCAGTTTGGTGTAGGAGGGCGGGTTGATGGTGTAGTTTCCACCTTGGCCATAAAAATCTTCTCCTAGTTGGGGGCAGGTGATCTCATTGCCCCGGTCATCGTAGCATTGGGTCTGGCCCGTGTCGGGAATGGGCCATGCCAGCGCATGGACAGCGGTGAACAGCGCAATGTCGCCGATTACCGTTACTTCAAAGGCATCACCCGGAGTGTCAGCAGAGCCGATAATGACGGGGTGAGAGGGAGTGCTCACGTCAACCACCTGCAAGCCGCTCCACTCATAGGCACATGTTACAAAAGCGATGTCACCGATGACTGTCACCCCCTGAGCAGAACCGGGTGTTTCAACGGAGCCGATGATAACAGGTTTAGACGGCATGCTTACATCAATAATCTGCAATCCGCCCCCTCCGAACCCTTTCGCCAAAAAAGCGGTGTTACCCATGACTGCCACTCCCTCAGTGTAACCTGATATATCAATAGAACCTATGATAACAGGCTGAGACGGCGTACTCACATCAATCACCTGCAAACCGCCATCTCCATCGGCCACAAAAGCAGTGTCACCGATTACTGTCACCTCCTGAGCAACACCCGGTGTTTCAACAGAGCCGATGATAACAGGTTTAGACGGCGTACATCGTTCAGCACAATGATGCCCGCCCGCTCATAAGTGTCATCATCCTCATGGATGTCCGGGGCAGCCCAGGCAATGAGAGATGAGAAAAGCAGGAGGATGACGCAGTTTGCGAAAATTTTAAGTTCCATGAGATCCCTTTCTTGCCCATAAGATTTAGGCAGGACTTTTTCGGTGGGAGCCAGCCTTGTCTCGGTTTCATCTGCCAGATGGAAGAGAAGATTAGCCTATGGTCATTTTTTGTCAATAGAAAACAGAAATCTGAACTCACAGGCTCACCTTGATTGTACAGACATTCAAATGGTCCATATATAAAAAGGATGCTGATTATAACGGATTTAGGGGAGGCCGTGAACTTGAACTTGAACTTATGCTTGAACTTGAACTTCAACTTGCCTGTAAATGAATGTTCAGGTTCACGTTCAAGTTCAAGTTCAAGTTCAAGTTCACAGGCTCCCCTAAATCCGTTATAATCAGAAAGGATGGCCCTGACACTTCTGATTTCAAACATTCTCACATTCCCCCGAAAAGTTCTGCCTCATTTAACAGCTCCCTTCCTTATCTCGGACAGGGCATCTCTGCGCCTTTTCATGAGTTCTTCCGAAAGCTTTCCGTCCGCAAGCAGGGCAAGCGTCTCTTTTTCGGCATCTGTAAGAGCCTCGACAGCGTTGAGAATTTCAAGTGGTGTCATACCAGTTCAAACCGCCTCCCGGATGGAATGTCGGACAAAATTCACGGACCCGACAGCCGAATCCTTCGGAGCAGTCCGTTTCGGGGTTCGGATTTCGGGTCCCGGATTTTTCCGGTCAGGATTCGGATGGCCGCTGCTCCTTTCCCTTGTCGGCTGGCTCATGACCGATTTGCTGCATATCATCAGAGGAAAGATGTCGGATGTGCTGTCATCATGATAACAGATTATCCTCAGACCGCCCCTTTTCCCGATGCCATAAGGTTTCAGCGGGATTCGGTCTTTGAGGAGAAAGGGATATCCCAGATATCGGCCGCCATCTCCCGTTCCTCAGCAAACAATGCCTCAGGCGTGATCTCCTGCGCCGCGATCTCCCGCCAGTCGTCAAACAACATGTCCAGCTCAAACGGGAGGTGAAAGGGGTCGTCGTCATCCTCGTCAAAGGGGTCAGGGGGCCTGAAGCGGCTCATCACGTCGTTTCCTATGTAAACGGGCCCGCCCGCAAGGCTCTCGGCAACCCGCAAGGCCTTGAAGAGGGGGATCTGTATGGTGCGGGTCCGCTTCTTGAGACGGACCGCGAGGAAGTCGGGCTCCGGGTCGTCAAAGTACCTTCGGAGGATCCTCGGGATGTTCGGGGCCACCATGTCCTCCATGAACGTCCCCATCTTGTTGGATATCTCGCCGATATTCTCCCCGAGCCGCCTTGTCTCCGCACTCACCTCCCGCTTGAAGGCCTGGGTGTCGGTCGACATCCTTTCGGAGAGCTTCTCAATTTTCCCGGAGACCTCCTTCTTGAATGCCTCAGTGTCGGCCCGGGCCTGTTTCTTGAACGCCTCTGTGTCGGCCCGGGATTCCCGCTTGAAGGTCTCCGTGTCCTTCTCCATCTTCGTGGAAACCTCCTCTATCCGCTTCCGAAGCCTCTCATCGCCGGCCAAGAGCTCCTTCTTGAAGGCCTCGGTTTCGGCCCGGGCCTGTTTCTTGAACGCCTCTGTGTCGGCCCGGGATTCCCGCTTGAAGGTCGGGCCAAGATTGGGAGGCGCCACAAAAGGCGGGCAGGGGAAATTGGCTGATTTGGACGGCCTAGGTAAGGGTAAGGGGTATTGGGATTCTTTGGTGTTGGGGCTGTTTTCAACCATGGCAAGAATATCCACTCTCATTTCAGCAACACCTCCTTCAGCCCTCAAGGATTGGGATCGCCCGCGAGACGGCCTCGCTCCTGTCGGATTGACAAATCCGGCAGGCATCTCGGATTTGAAAATCCGAGACGGGCATGTTGCTGATTCTAACGGATTTTGTGGTTCATGCGGCCAGCGGTCAGCGGGCGGCCACATGCGGCCAGCGGTCAGCGACCACCCGCCGCCCCTCGCCGCTCCCCGCTCCCTGCTCCGCCGCTCATCCCTCGCCCCAGACCACAAAATCCGTTAGAACTAGGCATGTTGCTTGGTCATGGTTCTTTAACCTAAATTGAGCGATTTTTTGGCTTGAATATGATTCTCATTCAGTAATATCAGGGTTTCAACGATTTTCGGGTTTTCACCCATTGGATGAAAACCATGAAACGGACAAAGCCAGGTATATCAGGCTATCAGCCAGTTTTACTGATAAGAATCGCTCAATTTAGGTTTAATTAGGTTCCTGAAACGCCCACTTACCTCAGCCTCAAGCTCCCTGAAATGGATTCGGGAGTCATCCGCTGTCAGAGGTTTTGGCTGGATCATCTGCTCCAGGTGGGCTACAGGATCTTCTTGCAGTTTTCTGACACCTTCAAGGATGTCATGCCTGATCTCTCCTGCGAGCGAATCGAGACTGGATGCATCTATTATATAGGTGTTCCAGCATTCCACGAAAAGCTCATCCGCCCCTGTCTGATCAGGCGACAGAATCAGATCCCCAAGCGCGGCCAAGCAACTGTCGTGATAGGTCTGGGCCACCAGAATCTCCCCTGAATGTCCCCCATCCTCTTCCAAGACAAGAACCAATGGGGGATTGTAAAAATATCCGTCACGCCATCCCCCGAGATCAGATCGGATATGCCGAAGCTGACCGCTGAGGGGGACTTCTTGGTCTGCTCTCCCAAGCGTTGGAGGGAGGATGTCCTGAATCAGCTTGGTCAGATTTTCCCAGTTCCGCTGATCCTCCATCACTTGGGCGGAATGGTCCGGCAATGAACAGTAGGGGCAGATGTCAAGATGACGTCTCATCTCTGCTTCATGATCCAGATGATCGGCAATGTGCGCCGACGGACAGGTGCGATATCTTTTTGCCCGAGCCAGTGCCTGCTTGCGGCTGTACATGGCATTTTTTTCCTTTTTGATCTGGGTTTGTCCATAAACTACATGCCGGGATTCATTGAAACTGGCCATTGCCCATCCCTCATTGCCGATTGCCGATTCTTCACACAATGTGTCATGGAACAATGCAAATGCCTCTTTGTTCAGGTCACCCGGAGAGAGCCAGGGAAGATCAGACAGAAAGAATCTGAGTTTGTCTTCCGCGCGGTCAAGGGGATATTTGGGGCCCGAACTCCCCTTATACCCAAGCTTTCCCGCGATATCCCGCAGACTGAGATGTTGGCAGTGACGCAGCATGAACACCGCCCTCTCCTTTTCACCCAGACGATTGGAAAAATGACAGGCCCATTTTTTTACCTGATCCGGGTCAAAGCAGATATCATCCGTGGTGGAAGACCGATCAGGAACAAGGGCCAAGAGATCCTCTCCCCATCGCGATTCCCTTACCGGCACAGGTTGGGTGATCGCCACATGGCGGCCGATCCAAGTGACAAAATCCCTGAGTTCCACGCAGACCGCCTTTTTTCCCCACATCTTGGAGACCTGATTCAGAAAACACGCGGCAAGCTCAAGCAACACTTTCTTCTTGTTGACGGATTCATAAGCAAGAGACTGATCCGGAAAACGTACCTCTCTCATATCCTCTTCCGATAACGGAGGGATGGGGAGACTGTCCGATCCCATGCTGAACGTCAATGCCCGGTTTCGTTTGGAAAAGGTGTGAAATGCGTCTGAGTTTCTTAACACATCGGCCGCATGTTTGTACAGATAACGCTGGGGATCTTCAAGCGGTTTCCGGGTCTTTTCTATCCAATGATTGATAAAGGCCTTTCTGAGATAATGATGGCTGTTCCGGTTTCCCGATATCAGGATTTTTTGAATCCCCGACCGGTTTTCAAGGATGAAAAGGATCAGTTCGGACCGGATGTCCTCCCAAATGTCATCCCTTCCCTCATGCCAGCCCCCCTCTTGGCTGAGAAAGGCGGGGGAGAGGCTTTTTGTGCGCGCATATGCCATCACTGACCGGGCTGTCCTTGAAAGTGCGTCCTGAACCTCTGGACGCGCAAGCCATTTTTTCATCATCTCCCCTTCATGGTTCTGTTCGCTCACTGTTCCCCCTTTCAGATCGAATATGACATTTTCACAGGCGGGACGACAACTTTGTTCTCATCTCCATGAAGTGATCCTACGAGGCAAATTCGTTCCACATCAAGGAAAAGTAGCACGATTTTTCAAATCGTGCCGGAACGAATTGAAAATTCGTTCTACTTTGGCTGTGTACAGGACAAAAAGTCGGGAAAGGGCATGAACTCCGGCTTTTTCCCAAAAGGGCCGACTTCCCAACTGCAAGAAAAAGCCGGGTTTCTTTCCTCAGTCACCTTTTTTGTCCTGTACACAG
>JAOZRQ010000534.1 GCA_029940115.1 Desulfobacterales bacterium | reverse complement strand
AAGGTGTTGCAAGTATGGGCGTTGTTTGAAACCGTGAGGATGGTTCATAAACTGAATGTCCGTCAGAAAACTCCCGAATGAAGGATGCCAATTTTTTTTAAAAAATGGATTCCCCTCTTGACATTGCCTGAAAACTTTCTTAAAGTGTCATTTTTGGCATGGGTTTAAAATCTTTCCAATTAATTCTTGACATGGGATAAAAAAGTTCTTAACATCAAACCTTAGACAATCTGCGAGAGAAGCCTCAAAATTTCCAGAAGTGGAACAGAACCTGATCGTCAGGCAGAATATCCTTCACGAACTCGCATCTGAGACGCGGTGGCGGGCTGTTTGTTGAAGATTATGAGGAACCGGGAACAAATGCGACAACACATTGAAAAGTTGACCACGGACTTGATCCAGTTGCCGAAGAGAGAGCGTTTGGAAATCGTCAGGTTTCTTCTTTTTCTCGACAACCGATCTTTGGATTCCGATGAGGTTGACTCTGCTTGGGAAAAGGAGATCACGGACAGGGTTCGTGCCGTTGATGAGGGGAGGGCGATTGGCGTTGATTACGATCAGGCAATTTGAGGGGCTGAGAGATCTCTTGGGAAAATGTGTTGAGGAGGACATCAAATTTCGCCCGGACAGGGGAATGGGACCGAACTTGGTTTTCCGAAAGGTGCCGGTGCATAATGCCTTGGGGCTGAGGGTGCTTCTGAAGTTGCCGAGCATCTCTACGCTCAGGCGCATGAAGTCGATGGGATGCTTTCTCAGAATGACAATGATACTGTGCATAAACGATTGGAGCCGAGGAGAAGATGACCCAGCTGCTTCAATAAGCCGAGCCATGCCACGGACAGCGATCTGAAAATTTTTGGCCAAGTAATTGCGATTGAAATAATTGAAGAAGATGGAACAATATGATAAATGCGGACGAACTCATATCTGTGGCGGAATCATTGCCGCTGGAATTGAAGACAGAACTGACAGATCGACTGCTTGACAGCCTGAACCCCTCTCAGAAGGAGATTGACGAACTATGGGCCGAAGAGGCTGAAAAAAGGGTTGAGGAAGTGAGAACCGGCAAAGTGAGACCTGTTCCCGGAGAAGATGTTTTCAGAGAAATTCGGGAGAGACTCTCAAAATGAAATACACGTTTCATCCCTTTGCCAAAATCGAACTGAACGAAGCGGTGCATTATTACGAAAGTCTGGCTGAGAGGGAGGCCATCTCGCTGGCCCAATACATTGTTTACACCCTGACCCGTCAGATGTCGGGAGGCTACACGGTGCGGGTCGTGCCTGAGGCGGATGTCGCCAAGCAGAGGGAATCGTTTGACAGCTTGTTGAGGAATTGGGGCAGGATTTCCCCTGCCGAGGCGGACAGAATTCTGAACGGACGGGGAGCCTGCAGAACCGGAGCCGGATCTGCCACCCGAGGTGGTCAGCAGACTCAAAGCCCGAATTGCCCGTGACCATCCATGTAAAACCCAAGATGTCGGATAATTTTGACCAACCACTTGAACGCTTTGAGGAAAAAAATCGCTTGACATCAAGATGCTCGAAGAACTTTGGGACAGCATCTCCGCAGAGCAGGAGAGTTTCAGGCTGACCGGAGAGCAACGGGATGAGCTGGACAGGCGTGTCGCAGACTATCATTCATCCCCCGGTGACGGCTGTTCATGGGAAACCTATGAAAACAGCTATGAGAAACATGAGGATCCGATGCTCTGGGAACTGCATGAGATAAGGCATGAGTTGCATCAGGAGATTCGTCTGAAAAGCGTGGCGGAGATCAACAGGGAGGCAGTTGGAAAATTCATGCGATGGCAACGACGCCACGGGCTTGACTCACTGGCTGATGATTTGGATCAGATGCCGAATGAGGCGGTACGCGGATGTCAGGCATGAGGGGACATCCGATCTTTCTGATGAGCCGTTCATGGGAATGTGGCGTGACCGCGAGGACATGCGGGACAGCGGCGCATGGGTCAGAAACATCCGGGTATGCTGGAATATGAAGAGGCGACAAAATGGCTTTTGATTTCAGAGGTGAGCATGAATCCGAGAGTCAGAGAGCAAACGAGAGGGAACAGGTTAAAATGCCGGTCAGGTGGAGAGACCATATTGTAAGCACCGCGGATGTGCTTCATGGGACGCCCCGTCTCAGAGGGACAAGAATTCCTGTGAGCCTTGTCTTGGGGTATCTTGCAGCGGGACACACATCTCGGAACATCATTGAAGAATTTCCGGATCTGGACGGGAATCACATATCGGCATGCTTGGACTATGCCCGTGATCTGGCGGAATTCAGGATTGCGGCATGAGCGGGTTGAGCTTCTTCGCAGACCACTGTGTCTCAAATTATGTCATCCGGACGCTTCGGGACAGAAATCATGAGGTGTTCAGACTCAGAGACCATATTCCTCCGGATTCTCCGGATATGCATGTCATGGCGAAGGCGCAGGAACTCGGGGCGATCCTTCTTTCGCTCAACGGGGACTTTGCCGACATCGTCACATATCCGCCGTCGGACCACAAAGGCATCGTCGCTCTTCAGGTGGCAAACCATCCCGAAGTCATTCCGCAGATGATGGGAAGATTGAACATGTATCTGTCGGCTCATCCTCAAATGGCGTATTATGAAGGCAAACTGATTCTGGTGGAAGCCCACAGGATCCGGATGAGGCAATGAGCCAAAATGGCGTTTTTTCGCCTTCCCTGTCGTTGGGAGCGCCTTACAGGGAAAAGGGATGAGAGATCCTTTGTCATTGACAATAGACGATCCGCTTCATTCTTACGATGAGGAAAGATTTGTCATCATCGGGGAATCATTCAGGGAACGTCTGCTCATTGTGGTTCATGCTGATCTGGGAGATACGGTGAAAATCATCAGCGCACGTCCCGCGATAAAAAAGAGAGGAAGAATTATGAGTCAGGAATTTTCCGGTGACGAGGATATGCTGGAAGAATACAATTTCAGCAAGGGTGTCAGAGGCAAATATGTCAGAAGGTTTGAGAAAGGGTGCAATGTCGTCTTGGAGCCTGATGTGGCTGAAATTTTCACTGATGCCGAGTCTGTCAATCATGCGCTTCGCAATATCGCTCACATCATCCGCAATCAAATGCAAGGGCATGAGACCCGTCGTTGCTTGTGCGAAGATGACCTCAGACGGATGGAGTTAGGCGTAAGCCTGTGACATTTGGCAAAATGTTGGAGCAGAAAATGCAAAGCATACACAAAGTGGTCAAGGTGGTGAACAATCAGATCGTCATCAACCTGCCCCCCGAGTTTGCGGATCGCGAGGTGGAGGTCATTCTGACCCCGACACGGCCCAACACACTCAAGGATGAGGCGATCCGGGAGCTTGAAAGGGAGATAGACATCGGCATGAGATCACCGGCAAGTCCGAGAAGCCACAAGGAAATCTTTGACAATCTGCGAGAGAAATATGCAGTCAGTTGAACTTGTTTACACATGCAAAGCCGAAGATGATCTGGATTCGATATTCAGCCACATTGCTGAGAACAGTGTCGTGAATGCTTTCAATTATATTGCCAGAATGCGGTCGGCAATTGAAAATCTGAGCATATCTCCGTATATGGGTGTCAGTTGCCGAACCAAAGGAATAGACAGGGATTGTAGAATACTGATATTTGAAAAATACCTGATATTTTATCAGGTTGACGAATCTGAAAACGAAATTACCATATTGAGAATAGTGCATGGCTCAAGAAAATATCAGAACTTGTCAATGGGATCGATTCACTGACATGCCTCCGGCCTCGGCATGAGGGAATCAGGTGCATATGCGATTTGAGTGGGATGAGCAGAAACGCAAAACGAATATCCGCAAACACGGTTTTGATTTCAGAGACGCTTGGAAGGTGTTCAATTCACCTCTGCTTGTGGGGCCTGATGACCGATATGATTACGGTGAGGAGAGATCGGCATGCTTGAGGGCAGAACGCTTGTCGTCATATTCACAGAACGCCATGATGATATCATCCATATCATTTCAATGATGAAGGCATTGAGTCATGAAAGAATCAGATATGAACAACACCTCAGAAACCAACTGGGCCATGATCGACTCACTGACAGACGAGACCATTGACAGGACAGAGCTTCCACCATTGGATGACGCCTTTTTTGTCAAGGCCAAATGGCGAATGCCTGAAAAATCAGTGCCTGTCACCATTCATATGGCCCTTGGGTTGCTCGCATGGTACAAGGCTCAGGGAGGTGAATGTGAGGGCCGTATGATCGCCGCTCTTCACATCTACGCTCAGGGAGCTTGAAAAGGAATCTTTGCTGTGGATGCGATAGCCTATTCAAATGTCAGGAAAAATTTTGTTTCCATAATGGAAAAGGTCTGTGATGATCATAACCCGATAATCATCACTCGCAAAGACTCAGAACCTGTTGTCATGATGTCGCTTGAGGACTACAACGCCATTGAGGAGACGATGTATCTGTTGCGCAGTCCCGCCAATGCCGCCCGGTTGTGTGCCAGCATTGCCGAATTTGAATCCGGCAATTATGAAATACGGGGTATTGCCGATGATGATCGCGTGGACTGACCGGGCATGGGATGAACATCCGGAACAGCGAATGGACAGTCGGTTCGCCGACCATCTGGGGAAATGTTCTCTTTGAGCTTAAGGAACTCAGAAAAAAGGCATTGTCCAAAAAGGGGAGTGCTGAAATGAGCCCCTAGGCGATATTTTGGCATTTCAGCGGGGCCCGAA